>JANNRY010000021.1:0-17279 GCA_031401935.1 Betaproteobacteria bacterium
CAGGATCTTCAATAATTTGATCAATCGCAAATGTCTCGTCCCCCAATGCGCGCAAAAACGGAATGTGAATGCGCGCAATAAATCCGGCGCGGTCAACTGTATGTGCAACTACTA
Organism: Betaproteobacteria bacterium; assembly: GCA_031401935.1. GTDB lineage: Bacteria > Pseudomonadota > Gammaproteobacteria > Burkholderiales > Usitatibacteraceae > UKL13-2. The sequence continues at coordinate 115 of JANNRY010000021.1, forward strand.
GCGGTGACACCGCCTTGAAATCCCGGAGTGCCGTAAGCAACGCGTAGTCCAGCCCGGGTTTGATCTTGTCGAATGACTTTGGCGGTAACTGGATATCAATACCCACCACTGCCGGCTTGACCGTTGCAAGCGCGCGCATCGTCTTGCCGAGATGCGCGTGCCACATCGCCAGTGGCTCTTCGAAAACGTCCTCGGATGCCTCATCCATGCCGATCAGTACAGGCTCAACTGCGGCTGGCCGCGGATACAAATTTCGCAGCGCTTTCATCTGCACATCAAACGACAATCGCTCCAGAAGACTGACGAGTGATTGGCTGCGATTTGGGAAACTCCACAGGAAAGAAAACACCAGTATCGCAATGGCGAATAGCGCGATACTGCGGTTGCCGTCGCGCGCCCAAAATTTGCCGATTGAGCCAAATACTGCCAAGTGAACTACTCCCGTTGATCTGCGCGCGATGCGTATCAAGCATCCTGATTTTGTCTGCCTCCCGGCTTATGGCACTATTCTAACGGCACATCTCAAAAACAATTCCGCAATCATGACAAAACCCTTCGGCACTTTCGACTACGTCATCGTCGGCGCAGGTACGGCAGGTTGCGTGCTCGCCAATCGCCTTTCTGCCGAACCGACGATTCGTGTTTTGTTACTTGAGGCTGGCGGCAAAGACGACTGGATCTGGATTCACATACCTGTTGGCTATCTGTATTGCATCGGTAATCCGCGCACCGACTGGTGTTATCGCACCGAGCCTTGCGAAGGACTCAATGGCCGCTCCATTTTGTATGCACGCGGCAAAGTGCTGGGCGGCTGCTCGTCGATCAACGCCATGATCTACATGCGTGGGCAGGCGCGCGACTACGACGGATGGGTGGCAGGCGGCAATCCGGGCTGGTCATGGAACGATGTGTACCCTGTTTTCAAAGCCTCCGAGAATCATTACGCCGGGAGCAGTGAGCTGCACGGCACCGGTGGGGAATGGCGGGTTGAAGAGCAGCGGCTGGATTGGGAAATCCTCAACGCGTGGCGCGATGCGGCCGAGCAATGCGGCATTCCCAAAGTGGCCGACTTCAACGGCGGCGACAATTTTGGCTCGGCGCGTTTTCAGGTGAATCAACGCACAGGTGTCAGATGGAATGCATCGAAAGCGTTTCTGCGGCCCGCAATGAAAAGACCGAATCTGACGGTGTTGACCAAGGTACACGCGACCAAAATTCGCTTCAGTCTGCGTGAGGGACAACAGCAAGCGGTCGGTATCGAATTTATCCGTGACAACGAGATGTTTTTTGCTGAAGCGTCGGGCGAAACGATTCTCGCTTCTGGCGCCATAAACTCCCCGCAGTTGTTGCAGCTCTCCGGGGTCGGGCCTGGCCGTTTGCTCAGAGAGCATGCAATCAGCGTCGTCCATGAGTTACCCGGTGTTGGCGAGAACCTGCAAGATCATCTGCAATTACGCATGGCATTCAAAGTGCAAGGTGTACGTACGATGAATGAATGGTCGAACAGTCTGTTTGGAAAAGCGCAGATGGCGCTGGAATACGCGCTTCACCGCACGGGGCCATTGACGATGGCCCCTTCGCAGTTGGGCGCGTTCGCGAAGTCGGATGCTGCACAAACATCGGCCAACATCCAGTATCACATTCAACCTTTGTCGCTCGACAAGTTCGGCGATCCGCCGCACCGCTTTCCGGCTTTTACTGCGAGCGTCTGCAATCTGCGCCCTGAAAGCCGTGGTTTTGTTCACATCAAGAGCGACGATCCACACACCCATCCCGTCATTCAGCCAAACTATCTTTCAACCGAACACGACCGGAAAGTTGCGGTCAACTCGATGAAGCTCACGCGCAAAATTTCGACTGCCGCCGCATTGGCGAAATATCAGCCGGAGGAATTTATGCCCGGTCCATCGATCCAAACCGATGAGGCAATGGCCAACGCCGCAGGCAATATCGGCACAACGATTTTCCATCCAGTCGGCACCTGCAAGATGGGCCCAGCGACGGACGCCAACGGGGTCGTCGATGCCCGTCTGCGCGTGCACGGCATCGCGCGCCTGCGGGTGGTGGACGCATCGATCATGCCAACGATTACTTCGGGCAACACAAATTCGCCAACAATCATGATCGCGGAACAAGGCAGCAGATTCATTCTGGAGGATCGCAAGCGGGGATGAATCAATACACGTCAAAAAATAGTGAAACTCTAGCACTGGCGAGGGTGGTAGAGCATTTTTGCCTGAAACGGCAAGCTGGACGGGCACTTTGCCTTTAAGCATATGTACATAAGCCAACGGCGCGGCGATGCGCTGCTCGCCTGGTATTTTGTTGTCATCTGGGGCTCAGGCTTTATCGCGACAAAAATCGGCATTCAATACGCCGCGCCATTCACCTTCCTCTCGCTGCGTTTTGCTTTTGGCCTCATTTGCCTGATTCCACTGGTGCTGTGGCTGAAGCCCGCATGGCCAACGACGCAACGCGAATGGCTGCATATCACCGTCGCCGGGCTGTTAATGCACGCGATACATTTGTCTGGCAGCCACTACGCGCAATATCTGGGGATGTCGGCAGGCATTGCTGCAGTCATTCTCGCGTTGCAACCGCTCGCGACTGCACTGATTTCACACGGCACAGGTGAGCGCGTCGCACACCGGCAATGGTTCGGTATCGCGCTCGGCTTCGCTGGTGTTGCGCTGATCGTGTGGCACAAGGTCGATATCCGCGCCGTTACCGTCGGCAGTTTGATTGCCGTGCTCACGGGATTGGTGGCATTGACCGTCGGCACGCTTTACCAGCGAAAATTTTGCCCAACGGTAGATTTGCGCTCGAGTGCACTCATTCAATTTACCGCGTCCTTGTTGGTGGTGGTGCCGCTGAGCATCGCGTTCGAACCGGCGAAGGTGCAATGGTCGTGGCCGCTGCTCGGGGCCATCGCTTTTCTGGTCGTGTTCGCCTCCATTCTTGCCGTCAATGCTTTGCACACACTGATGCGCCACGGCGAAGCAACCCGCGTCTCAAGCATGCTTTATCTGCCGCCCATTTTTGCGGTGGCCATGGAGTTCCTCGTTTTTGATGTGGTGCCGACGCCAATTTCGCTCATCGGCATCGTCATCACGTCGATCGGCGTGGCGCTGGCGATGCAGCGCGTGTCAGCCCGATAGACCCGATAGGCCCGATAAATCACCCAACATGAAAGAAAAACACGCAATGCCTCCGCCCGCCCCAGCCATGCGGCCACTACCATTACTCATCATTCTGATGGTGCTGGACCACATCGCATTCAATGGCAGCCGCGTATCTGCGACGCTCTACGCAATTTATCAGGGCGCGTCCGCATTGACCGACGGCACACTGATCGCGCTGTACGCGCTGCTGCCAGCTATTCTCTCCGTTGCGGCAGGTCGCTGGATTGATCGGATCGGCGTGGTGAAGCCAATGCAGATTGGCTCCATCGCAATCGGCGTTGGTGCGCTGTTGCCGTTTCTGTTTCCGGGCATGGCGGTGTTGTATGTGTCGTGCGTGATTGTCGGGCTCGCATTCATGCTGGTCAATGTCGCGGCCTATCATGCAGTCGGCGAGCTTTCGCGGCCAGAAGACCGCACGGTTAATTTCAGCTACGTGGCACTGGGATACTCCACCTCGTCGTTCATCGCGCCATTGTTTTCAGGTGTCGCAATCGATAGCGTTGGCCATCGCGCGACCTTCGCGTTTTTGGCAATTTTTACGCTTTTACCAATCATCGTACTCTCGCTGAAATTGTTGCCCATCCCGGCGCCAGCGCCGAAACCTGCGGGCAGCAACTCAGGCAATGTATTTGATCTCCTGCGCGACCCCCAATTACGACGCCTCTATATCACCATGGCAGTGCTCACCGTCGCCTGGGATGTATACAACTTCGCCATTCCTGTCCACGGTTCAATGGTTGGTTTGTCTGCGTCAGAAATCGGCCTCGTGATGGCGTCGTTTGCTGCTGCGACGTTTGCAGTGCGGCTGGCAACGCCATTTTTTGTGCAGCACGTAAAGCCGTGGACGATGCTCACAGCGGCCCTACTCATCGCAGGCGTGAGTTATTTTTTGCTGCCCTTCGTGACCAACGTGGCCATGATGATGGCGCTAATGTTTGTGTTAGGGCTGGGGCTGGGTTCGCCGCAGCCAATGGTATTGGCGTTACTTCACGAATCGGCTCCGGCAGGCCGCGCAGGAGAAGCCCTCGGCCTGCGCACCACGCTCATCAATGGCAGCCAGACCGCGATGCCACTCATATTCGGTGCCGTCGGCGCGACGCTGGGCATGATGCCGGTATTTTGGACGATGTCTGCGGCGCTGGTGTTCGGCAGTTTTTATGCGCGTCGCGCGAGCCGACTCGCGCACAAAAACGAATCCAGCGAGTGAACTTTTCACCGCTACTGAAGACTATATTGCTTCGGCGCTGAGGCGCTTGTTGGGAAGTAATAAATGACAGTTGAATTTCAGGATTTCGTCCCAAATTTGCGATATGTGCGACCGGTATCAGGACAGCCCGAAAACCGGCGGCGCACGGTACAATCTGCCGTTAACTTCTTACTGATGGGTATAGTCAAACCATGAAACGTGTATTCCTTTTCCTTGCCACCAACCTCGCCGTGATGCTTGTGCTGGGCGTGGTGACCAGCTTATTGGGTGTCAACAAATTCCTGACCGCCAATGGTCTCAATCTGCCGATGCTGCTGGCGTTTTCAGCCGTGGTTGGTTTTACTGGCGCGATTTTTTCGCTGCTCATTTCCAAGCCGATGGCCAAGTGGAGTACTGGCGCGCAGGTCATTGAAAGCCCGCGCAACGAAACCGAACGCTGGCTGGTCGAAACTGTCCGGCGCCTTGCCAATAAAGCCAATATCGGCATGCCGGAAGTCGCCATTTACGAAGGCGCGCCAAATGCATTTGCGACAGGCGCATTCAAAAATTCCTCATTGGTCGCTGTCTCCACCGGTCTCTTGGAATCGATGACGAAAGAAGAAGTCGAAGCCGTATTGGCGCATGAAATCGCGCACATCCTCAACGGCGACATGGTGACCCTCACCCTGATTCAGGGCGTGGTGAACACGTTCGTCGTGTTCCTGTCGAAGATTGTCGGTTACTTCGTTGACCGCGTCGTGTTGAAAAACGACCGCTCAGGCCCCGGCATCGGTTACTACATCACCGACATTGCCTGCCAGCTTTTGTTTGGATTTCTTGCATCATTCATCGTGGCGTGGTTTTCGCGACATCGTGAATTTCGTGCCGATGCCGGTGCGGCAAACTTGATGGGCACGCCGCAACCGATGATAAAAGCGCTGGCCCGACTGGGCGGTTTGGAAGCGGGCGAATTGCCGAAATCGATGGCCGCATCGGGTATCTCGGACAAGATTGATGTGATGGCGTTGCGCGCCACTCACCCACCGATGCAGGAACGAATCGCTGCGTTGCAGAATCGCCGTTAACCGCGGCTTCCGCAAATGAAAAGGGCCGCAATCATGCGGCCCTTTTCATTTGTAACCCAATCCAATAACACCCGGCCGCCGTCATTCGTTCGGTTTTTTGAACACCGATTTGAGTGCGCCAAACAATCCACTTTTTTTCTCTTCTTCCTGCGGTGGTGCTGCCGGATTTGCGACATATTGCGGCGTCTTAAACTGCGGCTTGGCGAACTGTCCGGTCGCGCTTGGATTAAAGGCAGGTCGCCGATTGAAGTCCTTGAAGCCTGAATCCTTGCCAATGAAGAGCTTGGCCAATTCTTCCAGCGCCTTGTCGGTGACGGTATCGGGCTCCAGCGTGTAAACGGTCGGGCCAAAGTCTTCGACGTTTTTCAGCTTGAAGCGAATAACACCTGCTTCGTAATCGCCGACAACGTCGGTGCCGCACAATACTTCACAGTTGATTTTGAAAACTTCGTGCGTCGTCACGCGCCGATCATTTTTGAACGGCTCAGAAGTGAAGCGCATGTTGTTCTGCCAGAGCAGATCACGGAAACGCTCAATCTGCTCGGCTTCGCGCCTGACCGTCAAATGCTCGGCCTTGCTGCGCTTGAAATTGATGGTGACGTTTTCAAAATGCTCGGAATTTTCGCGTTGCGACGTGCGGAACTCAATGCGGTAATCGCTCTGCGCCAGACCGTCGATCTTGCCCACGGTGAGCAAATCATAAACGAGCGAGCATGGCGGCTTGACCACATTTAGCTGTTTGAACAATTCACTCATGTACTGGAAAGTTTTGCGCAACGCGCGATCAACCGCTGCTGCATTGGCCTGGATCGACTGCGTCTTCGCGGCTTCCTGATTCTTGAGTGTCTCGGCCTCTTTTTTGAGGTCGTCGAGAAGTCCCATATGTTCTCCGTTATACCGATTGTGCGTTATGCTGCGCTGAAGTTTGTCACTGCTTTTTACCAATTTAACATTTTACCGCAGCCGACAGGCGACTGTCTGCCACAAATTCGCTTTTGAAGAATGCTGCCGGCCTAACCTCTGCACGCTCATGATGAAAACCATCCTTGCCCTTGACCAAGGCACCACCAGTTCGCGTGCGCTGCTGTTTGACCGACACGGCGAAATACTCGCTTCAGCCCAGCGCGAATTCACTCAGCATTTCCCACTCCCCGGCTGGGTCGAACACGACGCCATGGAAATCTGGCAAACACAATGCGCTGTCGCTGCCGAGGTGATTGCCAAGGCGGCCCTCAAATCAGATGACATCGCTGCCATCGGTATCACCAACCAGCGCGAGACAACAGTGCTCTGGGATCGCGCCAGCGGCCGGCCCTTGGGGCCCGCAATCGTCTGGCAGGATCGGCGCACGGCCAATTTTTGCGAGACGCTTAGACGTGACGGACTCGACGAGGTGATTCGTGACAAAACGGGCTTGATCATCGATGCGTATTTTTCGGCCACGAAATTGAATTGGCTGCTGGACAATATTTCTAGTGCACGCCAACGAGCGATAAATGGCGAACTTGCATTCGGCACCATCGATAGCTGGCTCATCTGGCAGCTAACAGCAGGCAAAGTCCATGCCACGGACGTCTCCAACGCTTCCCGCACGATGCTATTCAATATCCATACGCTCGATTGGGATGACGAGCTTTTACGTGCAATGGACATTCCTCGCGCCCTGTTGCCAAAAATTGTCAGTTCCAGTGAGGTCATTGGCGAAACTGCGTGTGAACATTTGCCCCGCGGCATTCCGATTGGCGGCGTTGCCGGTGACCAACAGGCCGCCTTGTTTGGCCAAGCCTGTCATCGGCGCGGAATGGCTAAAAATACCTACGGCACCGGTTGTTTCATGTTGATGAATACTGGCGACACGCCGGTCGTATCCCAACACAGACTGATCTCAACGGTGGCGTGGCGGCTCCATGGAAAGCCCGCGCAATATGCGCTGGAGGGCAGCGTGTTTGTCGCCGGTGCTGCGGTGCAGTGGCTGCGCGATGGTCTCGGCATCATCGAACAATCATCAGACGTGGAAGCGCTGGCGGCATCAGTGCCGGATTCGGGCGGCGTGATGGTGGTGCCCGCCTTCGTTGGCCTCGGCGCGCCCTATTGGGATCCGAATGCACGCGGTGCCATCCTCGGCCTCACGCGCGGCAGCACGCGGGCGCACATCGCCAGAGCGGCGATTGAATCGATCGCGTTTCAAAGTGCGGAACTGGCAGGCGCAATGCGTGAAGACGCTGGTGTTCCCTTGGCTGAATTGCGCGTCGATGGCGGTGCTTCGGTCAATAATTTTCTGATGCAGTTCCAGACAGATCTTTTGGGCGTCAACGTCGTGCGGCCAAAAATTACCGAGACGACTGCGCTCGGTGCGGCATATCTGGCTGGCTTGGCTTTGGGCTTCTGGCGCTCGCAGGATGAAATCGCCTCTTTATGGGCGATTGAGCGCACGTTTACACCGAAACTCGCCAGCACTGACGCGAGCGCACGCATGGCGGCGTGGCGGCAGGCGGTGGAACGCACGAAAAATTGGGCTTAAGCGTCGATGATTTCTCATGTGTTCATCGGCATCACCGATTTTGATCGCGGCTTTCGTTTTTATTCGGCCCTCACAGACGCGCTCGGGCTACGACTGAAATTCTGCGAACCGCAGAATCACTGGGCGGGTTGGAGCGCGGTCGATACGCCACGTCCGTTGTTGGTGATCGGTAAGCCATTCAACGGCAATGCCGCAGCGCCCGGAAACGGCCAAATGGTTGCGCTGCTCGCGAGCAGTCGCGCTGGAGTCGATCACGCATACTCGACGGCGCTGGCAAACGGCGGTACGTGCGAAGGGCATCCCGGCTTGCGACCGCAGTACCACGCCGATTACTACGGCGCTTATTTTCGCGATCCGGACGGCAATAAGATCTGCGTTTGCTGTCACGGTTCTGTTTAAGAATTACGAAACACTAGCATTGGCGAGGCTTCTGGGTCGCTTTGTGCCTGAAGATCCCGCTAAACGGCGCTCTGCGTAGTATTTCCCCATTTACAGCGCTGGCTGAATTTACCGTCTTCCAGCCTTACCGAACTGCTCGGATTTGAGTGTCACAACCCCGGTTTTCGAACTTGCTCAGCGTGCGCGTTTTACTGCGTTGCCAATCTGATTCGCGTTCAAATGCTGCTGAAATTACGTGGTCATGCTCTGCTCCCAAGAGTCCGCTGTGTGTCCCGTATTCACACGCCAAATACGTTGCGCAAACATCGTTTCTGACAAGTTGACAGTTACTGGCTTTGGGCGTAACTTACCCGCTGGTCAGTTATTTTTTTGCAGCGCTAGCCAGAGAAAAAAGCATGTCAAACCCTGTCCTGAAAACAAAAAACGCCATTAATTACAAATATTTAGCTGCAACATTTGCCAGCGGCATGTTGCTGGTCGTCGGCTTGAACGGCTGCGCCAAACAAGAGGCCGCGGCGGAAAAGGTGCGCCCCGCCTTGACCTACAAAATACCCGCTACATCCGGCATCGACAGCGATGTCTACGCAGGCGATATCCATGCACGGATTGAAGCCGATCATGCCTTTCGTGTCGGCGGAAAAATTTCGCAGCGACTCGTCGATGCCGGTGCTGTGGTCAAAAAAGGCCAGCCGCTGGCACGCATCGATTCACAAGACGTGAGATTCACCGCCGACGCGGGCAAAGCGCAGGTCGCAGCGCAACAGACCGAAGCCGAGTTCGCCGATGCCGAATTGAAGCGGTTTCAGGATTTGTTCAAAAAAGGCTTTGTCAGCAAGTCTGCCCTTGACCAAAAAGAAAACATCGCCAATGCCGCCAAAGCGCGTCTCGATGCTGCGCGCGCGCAATCGAGCGTGTCGAGCAATCAGGAAGGCTATGCCACGCTTATTGCTGAGACCAGCGGCGTCGTCACCCAAGTAATGGCGGAGGCTGGACAAGTCGTCGCTGCCGGCCAGCCTGTGATGAAGATCGCGAACCCGCAGGAAAAAGAACTTTCGATCAGCGTGCCTGAAGCCAAGCTTGCCGAGTTCAGAGGCAAAGGTGCTGTGAAGCGTGAATTGCGCGTTGGCCTGTGGTCCAATCCGGGCAAATTTTACAAGGCAAAAGTGCGCGAGATCGGCGGCGCGGCTGATCCCATTACCCGCACCTACGCGTTGCGCATCAGCCTGCTGGAGATCGATGATTCGATTCAGTTGGGGATGTCGGCGTACGCCGTTTTTGTCGGGGCCAATGAAGCCGATACGCTTGCGGTGCCTCTATCGGCGCTCTACCTTCGCGATAAAACCACCGGGGTTTGGCAGGTTGCTGCCGACGGAAAGGTGGCATTGAAAGCGGTGACTGTTATCCAGTATCGCGAAACATCAGCGATCATCAAGGCCAACAACGGCAGTGTAAAGGTGGGCGATATTATCGTCGCAGCTGGCGTGCATAAACTTCGCGAAGGTGAAGTCGTCAAGCCGATTGTTGACCCCATCGTGACCGGCGACGGCAAGGTGGCGTACGCACCAGTGACCGCACCTGTACCTGAACAGAAACAAAGACTCGCCCTCATTGATCGCCTGTTCGGACGGTGAACGACTAGCGTCGGGCCATCCAGTTTGGCGATAAAGCCCCTGAGTGACCCAGTCGCAAATCACCTCTGATCGCCTTTAACAACTGCATGCGAATCATCAGCCACCAACTCATCATCACTCTTTCGCCATGAAAAATTTCAATCTTTCCGAATGGGCGTTGAAACACCAGCCGCTGGTGCTGTTCATGGTCATCCTGCTCGGCGTGATCGGCGTCATCTCCTACGGAAAATTGGGCCAGTCGGAAGACCCGCCGTTTACCTTCAAGGTCATGACGGTACGCACCATCTGGCCGGGTGCGACGGCACGCGAAGTCGAACAGCAGATCACGGACAAGATCGAAAAGCGTCTCGAAGAATTGCCGCATTTTTACATCCGAAGCTATTCCCGCCCCGGCGAGAGTCAGGTGTTTTTCTTTATCGACGATGCAGTCCCTGCATCTGAAGTGCCCGGTATTCAATATCAGGTGAGAAAACGCATCGGCGATATCCGCCATACCTTGCCCGCCAGCAGTCAAGGGCCATTTTTCAACGATGAGTTCGGCGACACCTTCGGCAACATTTTCGCGCTGACCGGTGAAGGCTACAGCTTCGCCGACAAAAAAATCTACGCTGATCGTATCCGCAGCGAACTCGTGCACATCAAGGATGTAGCCAAAGTAGACATCATCGGTGACCAGGACGAGAAAATCTTTATCGAGATTTCCAACGTCAAAATCGCCACGCTAGGGGTTGATGGTAACGCGATCATCGCCGCGATGCAGGCGCAAAACGCCGTCACGCCGGGTGGCGCATTCGAAACCGCCACCGACAAAATTTACGTGCGTGCCACCGGCGCATTTCAGAGTATCGACGCGATCAAAAATTTTACCCTGCGTGCCAACGGTCGCAATTTCAAGATCGGCGACATTGCGACAGTCACACGCGGCTACGCCGACCCGCCATTTTCACGCATGCGCTACAAGGGCCAGCCTGCAATCGGTCTCGGTGTGTCGATGCGAGCCAATGGCGACATCATTGAACTCGGTAAACATCTCGATGCCTCGCTGACCAAGTTAGAAGCAACCCTGCCAGTCGGGCTGGAACTGCATCGCGTCAACGACCAGCCGCGAGCCGTGGCAAGTAGCGTGCGCGAATTTGTGCGTTCGCTCGCAGAGGCGGTGGTGATCGTGCTCGCTGTCACCTTTTTCAGCCTCGGGGTGCGGACCGGTTTTGTGGTCGCGCTGTCGATTCCGCTGGTTCTCGCAGCAACATTCCTGTTCATGTCGTTATTCGATGTCGGGCTGCACAAAATATCGCTCGGTGCGCTGATCCTTTCGCTGGGTTTGCTGGTCGATGACGCCATCATCGCAGTCGAAATGATGGCCATCAAAATGGAGCAAGGCTGGGATCGCATGCGCGCTGCGAGTTTTGCTTACACCTCGACAGCATTCCCGATGTTGACCGGCACCATCATCACGGCGGCAGGATTTTTGCCGATCGCCACGGCCAAATCCGGCACGGGCGAATATACGCGGTCCATTTTTCAGGTGACCTCCCTGGCGCTGATTATTTCCTGGTTCGCGGCGGTCATCTTCATTCCGTATTTTGGTTATAAATTCCTGCCCGACTACAAGAATGGTGTACCCGTCATCACGCCGCGCATTCGCCGCCTTGCAGGCTGGGTGGCACGCATTCCATTGATCGGCAATCGGCTCGCGCTGCGCATCGTACCAACAGACGCCACGCATGCAAGCGATCACGATGCGAGCCACAACCCCGCCACGCACGTCGATCACGACGTGTACGGAAAACCGTTTTACGTCCGCTTTCGCGCAACAGTGGCATGGTGCGTCACCCACCGTAAAACCGTCTTGCTGGCCACGCTGCTATTGTTCTTCGCGTCGATATTCGCGTTCAAGTTTGTGCAGCAGCAATTCTTTCCGTCTTCTACGCGTGTCGAGTTGTTGGTCGATATCAAACTGCCGGAAGGATCGTCGTTTCAGGCGACTGAAAAGCAGGTCATGGTGCTCGAGGCGTTTCTGGATGCTGAGAAAAATCTCTATTCCAATTACGTAAGCTACGTCGGTGCCGGCGCACCACGCTTTTACTTTCCGCTCGATCAGCAGTTGCCCACACCAAGTTTTGCCCAGTTCGTGATCACGGCAAACGATGTGAAATCGCGTGAGGAATTGCGCACCAAGTTGATCAATATGTTCGACGAACGCTTTCCGGTCGCACGCACCCGCGTGCAACGCCTGGAAAACGGGCCGCCGGTTGGTTTCCCGGTCCAGTTCCGGGTATCCGGCGAAGACATTCCCACCATCCGTGCGCTAGCAGCACAAGTGGCTGAAGTGATGCGCGCGAACAAGAATCTGGCGAACGTGCAATTCGACTGGGACGAGCGCTCCAAGGTCGTCAAACTCGATGTTGATCAGGACAAGGCGCGACTGCTGGGTACGTCATCGCAGGAAGTCGCGGCATTTTTGAACAGCTCGCTTAACGGCACGCAGGTGACTTTTTTCCGTGAACGCGACAAACAGATCGAAGTCTTGATTCGCGGGCCGGGGGACGAACGCGCGAAATTGCATTTGCTCGAAAGCCTGAATGTGCCGACGCGTTCAGGGCGTGCCGTACCCCTCACGCAAATCGCAAAAGTAAGCTATGAATTTGAAGACGGCGTGATCTGGCGGCGTGATCGGATGCCGACGATTATCGTGCGCGCCGATATTTACGACTCATCGGTTCAACCTGCCACCGTCACCGGACAAATCAATCCGCTGCTTGACCCCATCCGCGCCAAGCTGGAACCGGGCTATCGACTCGATGTTGCTGGTGCGGTCGAAGAAAGCGCCAAAGGCCAAGCCTCGATTGGCGCGGGCGCACCGCTGTTCCTGTTTGTCGTCGTCACCGCACTGATGATCCAGTTGATGAGCTTTCAGCGCGTGTTCCTCGTGCTACTCACTGCCCCGCTGGGCTTGATCGGCGTCGCACCGTTCCTGATCATTTTCAACAAGCCGTTCGGATTTGTGGCCATGCTGGGCACCATCGCGCTGTTTGGCATGATCATGCGCAACTCGGTCATCCTGATCGATCAGATCGAGACCGACATTGCAGACGGGCATCATCCGTTCAACGCGATCATCGACGCCACCGTGCGGCGTTTGCGTCCGATTGCGCTTACCGCGCTGGCGGCAATACTGGCGATGATTCCGCTGACGCGCTCGGATTTCTTCGGCCCGATGGCGGTGGCGATTATGGGTGGGTTGTTTGTGGGCACATTGCTAACATTGCTATTTTTGCCCGCGCTCTACGCGGCGTGGTTTCGCGTTAAACCTGTGGCAGATAACAAACTCCAGCATGGGAGCGGCTTCCAGGCAGAAAGCATCTGAAGAACCTCACCAGTGCTAGTGTTTTATCATTTTACAATGTCGACGTGAGCTGCATGCAGGCTACGATCCATAGCATCGCTTGCTACAATGGATGCATGATTTCCTCTCACGTACGGCCCGTAGCGGTACTCTTTTTCACCTTGCTGTTGGCGGCCTCGCCAGCACTAGCGCAGGGCTCTCCGACCGAGGTCTCACCCACCGCGAAGCCACGCCTCAAGATTGGCTTGGCCCTATCCGGAGGCGGCGCGCGCGGTGCCGCACATGTCGGCGTGATCAAGGTCCTCGAGGAGCTGCGTATCCCCATTGACTACATCGCCGGCACCAGTATGGGTGCGTTAGTGGGCGCGGCGTATGCATCGGGAACGACAATCGACGAACTCGAACGTCGTCTTGAATCGGCTGACTGGGATAACCTGCTTACCGACACCAGCCCGCGTGAAGACCGCAGTTTCCAGCGAAAGGAAGAAGATCAAACGCGTCTGTTGAAGCTCGAACTCGGTGTTCGAGACGGTAGCGTGCGGCTGCCCGCTGGCGCGATTTCAGGGCAAAAACTCGACACGCTGTTCAGTTTGATCACGCGCAGCTCGCCAAGCTCAACTGAATTTGATCGCTTGCCCATTCCGTTCCGCGCGGTCGCCACCGATGCCGAGACTGGACGCATGGTGGTATTCGAGCGTGGTCGCCTAGCCGATGTGATGCGCGCGTCAATGTCTGTGCCCGGTGCGATCGCGCCCTACGCCATCGGTGACAAAATTTATCTCGACGGTGGCCTCACGCGCAATCTGCCGGTGGATGTGGTGCGAAAAATGGGGGCCGATATCGTTATCGCCGTGAATATCAGCTCGCCGTTACTCAAACGCAATGAAATTCAATCCATCGTCGGTGTGTCATTACAGATGATCAATATTCTTACCGAGCAAAACATGCGGGAGTCGCTTGAATCCTTGCGCGCCGGTGATTTCCTGATATCGCCGCCACTGGACACCATCGGCTCGACCGATTTCAGCCTAGTTGCCGATGCCATCACACTTGGCGCAGCCGCGACCCGCGAACTGGCTCCTCTACTTGGCAAACTGACAGTAGCTGCGCCAATTTTTAGCGCGCACCGATCCATGCAGATCGCACGCACGGCAATCCCGTATACAGGCAATGACAAGATCGACGAAATTCGTGTTGTCGGTCTCCAGCGTGCCAATGAGCAGGAGTTGAAGCGCACGCTCGGTGTGAAACCGGGCGAGCCGGTGGATTTCAAAAAGCTCAATATCGGCATCAGCCGCGTTTACGGCAGTGGTTATTTTGAACGCGTGAATTACGGTCTGACCACCGAAGGCAATCGCAATATTCTCGATGTGAATGCGCTCGAGAAACCGTGGGGGCCAAATTACCTCCGCTTTGGGCTTTCCATGGCCGCCGATACGGCTGGCGAGGGCAGTTTCAATCTGTTGATGCGCTATCAACAGACGCAATTCAATTCCGCAGGTGCCGAGTGGCGGCACGATTTGCAGGTCGGGCGTGAGCGGCGCTTTGCCTCCCAATTCCAGCAGCCCTTCGGCGGTACCGGCATCGCCAATTCGCTGAGCATTTTGCCCGCCATTGAGCTGACCCGCCGACCAATTGATCTTTACCTTGATGGCAGACGCGCCGGGCAATATCAGATCACCAGCCGTAGTGCTACTTTCGACTTCGGCGCAGACCTCGGGCGCGATGCGATCGCGCGCTTCGGCGTATTGCGTGGCAATACAGACGGCGTCGTCAATATCGGCGCATTGCTACCCGACTTCAAATCCCGCCAAGGTGGCCTGCGATTCAGAATGATGTACGACAACCTCGACGATGCCAATTTCCCGCGTAGCGGACGCACGGCCAGCGTGGATTATTACGCGAGCATGAAATCCATCGGGGCCGGTGATGAATATCGGAAATCGGAGTTTAATTATCAGGACAACATTTCCTTCGGTCGCCACACTTTTTCAATCGCGGGGCGGTATGGGCGCATCAATGGCGGCACCGCACCAATTTTTGACCAGTTCGCGTTAGGCGGATTCCTGCAGCTTTCGGGTTATCGGCCCGGTGAGCTAATCGGCGAAACATTATCGCTAGGCCGCATTTCCTACTACCAACAAATGAGCAACCTGCAAAATCCATTTGGCAAACATATTTACGCTGGCGTCTCGGCGGAAATGGGTCGCGCTTCGGGCAACGTCAGCTTTCTGTCCGACGGCAAAACCAAGACGTCGTATGGAATTTACGCGGGCTTCGATACCGTATTTGGCCCACTGTTTCTCGGCTATGGCAAAGCGCCGCACCGCAGTGCGAATTTCTACTTCTTTTTAGGACAACCGTAACATGGCGGAACCCACTTTGCAGGACTTGGTCGCACTGCGACTGTCCCGTCGGGATGTACTCAAACTAGGTGCTGCCACCGGACTCACGAGTCTGCTTGGCATCTCGCAAGCCGCCTGCACATCCCTGAATGATGCTCGGAAAGCCCCACCAGTGCTTGGTTTTAAGGCAGTGCCGATTTCCAATGCAGATACGGTGGCGGTGCCGGAAGGCTATTCGTCGCGCGTATTTTTTGCGTGGGGCGATCCTATCTCCGATGGGCCGCCCTTTAAAACCGATGCCTCCAATACGGCCGATGAGCAGGCTATGCAAGCAGGTATGCATCACGATGGGATGAATTTTTTTCCGCTGCCCCTCGGATCGAACAATCCCGATCACGGCCTGCTGGTGATGAATCATGAATATCTCGACCAGCGGCTGCTGTTTCCCGATGCCATGAAAACCTGGACAGCGGAGAAATTGCGGAAGGCAAAAAACGCGATGGGTGTGTCGGTGATCGAAGTGAAGCGTGAAGGGGCAACGTGGCGCGTGATTCGCCCTTCGAAATATGCACGCCGCATCACTGGTAGCACCCCTGTATCAATCAGTGGCCCGGCAAAAGGGTCAGCGTTGATGCGGACCGCAGCTGATCCCAACGGCGTTGAGGTGTTTGGCACCATCGAGAATTGTGCAAATGGTTTTACGCCATGGGGAACGTATCTCACATGCGAAGAAAACATCCACAATCACTTCGCGATGGCCGTGGGCAAGGTTTCGCCGCGTCAGGAGCGTTACCGTCTACCCAAACGCAATGGCTACCGCTGGCATGAGTTCGATGAGCGTTTCGATGCAGATAAACATCCCAATGAGTTCAACCGCTTTGGCTGGGTCGTCGAGATTGATCCCTTCGATCCGCAATCCAAGCCTGTCAAGCGCACCGCATTGGGTCGTTGCGCGCATGAGAGCGCATTCCACACGCTGGCCCCCGATGGGCGGGTAGTGATTTATACCGGCGATGACGAGCGCTTCGAATACATCTACAAATTCGTTTCCCGCGACGCATATAACGCAAAAGACCGCGCTGCGAATCGCGATATTCTTGATCACGGCACACTCTACGCAGGCAAATTCGATGCCGATGGAACCGGTCGTTGGATTCCATTGGTCCACGGGCAAAATGGGCTGACGGCGGCAAACGGTTTCGCTGATCAGGCAGACATTCTCGTCCACGTCAGGTTCGCTGGGGATCAGGTCGGCGCAACAAAAATGGACCGCCCTGAGTGGATCGTGATTCACCCGTTCAGCGGCGACGTGGTTGCCTCACTGACCAACAACTCGCAGCGCGGTACTGAGGGCAAACCGGGCAAGGACGCAGCCAATCCGCGCAACAATAACTTGTTCGGCTCAATCATTCGCTGGCGCGAAGCGAACAACAATGCGGCCTCGACGACGTTTAATTGGGATTTGCCAGT
>JANNRY010000022.1:0-1932 GCA_031401935.1 Betaproteobacteria bacterium
ACGGAAAGGTACGGCCACCAGATGTGCGATTTCGCGCGCGACATCGACTAGAAATTCGGAGGAACCGAGTTGTTTGCTCTCGAACCAGGCGTGGTCATCAGCCGCATTGGCAATGCCGCGACGGGCACTAAAGAATTCAAGATCGCAGATGGTCACGAAACTCGGCGCATCCGCACCGATAGATAAATTCACGAGCTTCCGAAAGCTCCAATCAGATCCCATGCTGCGGACACGGTATGGGCCGGGATCGACGCTGGGTGCCAACATAAAGTTGCCGAGAATAACGCGGGCACCGGTATGTTGATTGGCGAGCGAGGCAAGCTGCAACACACCTTGCGCCGTCACCAATGCTTGCGCCTTTTGCATATCGGATGGATCGGTGAGCAACCCTTCATAACGACACCGCGTGACCGACGGCAGAATTACCACGACATCGGGTTTGAACGCAGCGAGCGCACTACCCGGCTCCATGATCTCGGCCGCGTAATTATCGAAGTCCCCCAAAAAAAGCTCGGCGTTCACCGACGGCATTGATGTCGCTAAAAAATGGCTGATCAGCTCGGAAAGTGGATACGTCGTGTAACCACCAACGAGTGCGACGCGGCAAGCGCGCTCAGTGTCGCTAGGCAAACGCGGCAACGCTTGTCGCAACGCGCGCTGGCGCAGTGCGGCGAGCGCAATCACGTCGGGAATTGTCCGCGCGTTGGCCGATGCGGCACGAAGATCGCTCCAAAATGCTGGATCTGCCGACGTCAATTGCGAATTGAGAAGGGCGCTGACCGACGCGCTCGAAGTGGACATTGTCGAGAGTGCAGAATTGGAGTTGGGGAAACCAACAGCTCAGGGATTGATGATTTAACGCTTCTGCCCGGAGTATCTCAAGGTGCAGGCGGCGCGGTCAATCGCAATTGCGCCTCTTAAGACGAGAACGCGTACATTTTTTCGCTTTGCGGATTCCTGCGCAGTGCTTTTGCCTTTGCCTGATCGGCGCGCTGCAGGTTACCGAGTTTGCGGTGCACTTCGCCGAAAATCCAATACGCTTCTGCGGTGTCCCACCCCTTTGAAAGCTCCGCATCAATTAACGGCGCGGCACGATCAGGTTTTCCAGCGAACATCCAAGCCTTTGCCAGTGCTATTGCGGATTCACCATATGGCCGGGTCGCATAATTTTTCTGCGCTAGCGATAGTGCTTGGGATGAATCGGCTTGGTCTTGCAAGAAATGATCGAGCGCGTGGCCTGCTGATGCCTCTGGAAACGATTTTAGTCGTTGCTCGTAGATAGCGCGCGCTTTTAGTTTGAGCTTCAAGGCCACATCCAAATTGCCATTTTGGCGTTCGATCTGCGCAAGTGCATCCATAAACTCAGGCGCGCTGGTTCGTCCCACGACGCTCTCGTAGAGCTGTTTGGATTCCTGCGTCTTACCGCCCAGCGCAAGCACCTCCGCGATATGCTCGTCAAGTAGCCACCACCCGCTAATCGCGTCAGACGCGAACCGATACATCGCGAGCGCCTCGTCCAGATTCCCCCTGTCCAGAGCGACTAGCCCGCGTTGTAGTTTGAGCCAGGCCAGCATGACCGGCGAGGCACCGTAATAGCGTTTTTCTGCTGCTTCGAGGAATGCTGCGGCCTCGCCGGGTGCGCCCATCCATTTTTTCAGCATCGCAAGGCGCACGTAATGCTGCGACAGTCCAGACTGGTTCACTAGCGCCCGGTAAATGTCTTCAGCTTCGCGATAGCGCCCGGTATACATCGCGATGTCGCCACGCAACGCAGAGATTTCCATCGGCTCTACCGTGGTCGGGCAAGTATCGAGCGCAGCGCTCGCCTGCTTGAGCCGATGCAGGGTGTAATGCAGCCGCGCCCTCGCGAGGCATTGTGAAGGCGGCGGCTGTGGTCCATTGGAAAGGCTCGCCAGCAACGCTTCGGCCTTG
>JANNRY010000023.1:0-1736 GCA_031401935.1 Betaproteobacteria bacterium
ATCTCTCCCATGGTTTCACCATCTGCGGGGACCGGCTGCATGGTCTCAGGATTCATCACCGTCATGCCCTCCTGAAGCAAGTACGCGATACCCTGACGACCGTTGAGACGCGCCTGCTCGTCCACTGCCAGCGTTTGCCATTCCACATGCTTGGCACAAACCGCCGCAGGACCATAAGTTTCAGTGAGGCCGTAAACGTGCGTGAGTGCGAATCCCAGCTTGGCCATGCCTTCGATCATCGCGCCTGGGGGCGCAGCGCCAGCAACCATGGCGTGCACCTTCTGTTTGACATCGCGCTGCATTTCTTCGGGCGCATTAATGAGCATGCTGTGCACGATTGGCGCGCCGCAATAGTGTGTGACGCCATGCGAACGAATCAGATCGAAGATCACTTTTGGATCGACCTTACGCAAACAAACGTGCGTACCGACATTTGCGGCAATCGTCCATGGGAAACACCAACCATTGCAATGGAACATCGGCAACGTCCAGAGATACACGCTGTGACGCGGCATCGACCATTCAAGAATATTGGCCACCGCGTTCAAATGCGCGCCACGATGGTGATAGACCACGCCCTTGGGATTACCAGTGGTGCCCGAGGTGTAATTGAGCGAGATGGCTTCCCATTCGTCGATTGGCGGCGACCATGCGAAATCCGGATCACCTTTAGCGATAAAGACCTCGTAATCGGTTTCACCGAGCGTTCTACCTTCACCGGCGTAGACCGCGTCCAACACATCGATCACCAAAGGTTTTGATTTACAGAGCTCAAGCGCACGTTCAATGATTGGCGCGAACTCTCGATCTGTCACCAACACCTTCGCGTCAGCGTGGTCGAGCATAAATGCAATCGCCTCTGCATCCAGCCGCGTGTTCAGGGTATTCAACACCGCACCAATCATCGCCGGGCCGAAATGCATTTCAACCATCTCCGGCGTATTGGCGAGCATGGCGGTAACCGTGTGCCCTTTGCCAATACCACGTTGTTGCAAGGCGCTGGCCAGTCGTCGCGCGCGCGCATAAACCTCAGCCCAAGTGAAACGCCGGTCACCATGAATCACCGCGATTCGGTCGGGATAGACTGCAGCGGCTTTGGGAAGAAACGACAACGGCGTTAGCGGCGTGTAGTTGGCTGGATTCTTTTCCAGACTTTGGTCGTACGGCAATGCGTGTGCGGGCGACGTCATGGCGTCAATTCCTTTGGCGCAGATCGAAGCAAAGTTGCTTTATCCATTATCAATGAGTTTGCGCGAATAATTGCGGCCAACCCCTCACGCC
The DNA here is from genome assembly GCA_031401935.1 of Betaproteobacteria bacterium. GTDB lineage: Bacteria > Pseudomonadota > Gammaproteobacteria > Burkholderiales > Usitatibacteraceae > UKL13-2. The sequence continues at coordinate 1,282 of JANNRY010000023.1, forward strand.
AACATCGTCACTCGGTTCGATCCAGCCAAGCCCGCTTCGTGCTCTGCCGCCCGCACGGTATTACCCAGCAACATCGTAATCGTCATCGGCCCCACCCCGCCCGGCACCGGCGTAAGCGCTGAAGCCACCTTTACTGCCGATTCAAAATCTACATCGCCCACCAGCTTTCCATCGGCCAACCGATTAATGCCAACATCGATCACTACCGCGCCGGGCTTGATCATGTCGCCATTGATCATGCAGGCCTTGCCCACTGCTGCGACGAGAATGTCAGCGTCGCTCGTGAACTTGGCCAAGTCCTTCGTCTTGGAGTGACACACCGTCACAGTACCCCCAGCTTTAAGCATCAACATCGCCTGCGGCTTGCCAACGATGTTGAGGCGTTCGACCGCGGCCTGCAGGATCTGGCCGAGCATGTCGGAATAGCGCATACCTTGCCAGCCGGCCATCAGGTT
>JANNRY010000024.1:0-2008 GCA_031401935.1 Betaproteobacteria bacterium
TTGCCGCCGCCACGCGCTTTCGCAGCATGGTAGACAGCCAACTCGCCGGGGCCAATATCTATGCCTACCAGCCGTGGTACTCGGCGATGATCGGCGTTATCCGCGGCACTGTGGCGTTCCCGCAATATTGCGCACATGCAGTCACCACGACCGAAGCTTTTGTGGTCTCCGAAGAAGCGCTCATCAATGCCGGCCAGCGGGCAACGGCTTCCTACGACTCCTATCTGGAGGTGGGCGACTTGGTGGGCAACGTGGCGCTGGTGTACGACTGGTGTTACGACAACCTCACCGCTGCGCAGCGAACCCGCTGGATGAGCTACGCAAGTCGCGCCGTCACCAATATCTGGGACCCCGACAACGCACAGTGGGGCGGCGTCACGCACGCTTGGACCGGCTTCTCGATAGATGACCCGGGCGACAATTACTACTATTCATTTCTGCGTGCCACGATGCTTTACGGCATCGTCGGCAAATATGACCGCGCCGATGCCGATCAATGGATCACGCACTTTCGTACTACCAAAATCGCGAACCAGTTAGTGCCAACATTTAATACCGACAACGTTGGCGGCGGCTCGCGCGAGGGAACTGGTTACGGCACAGCGCAGAAGAATCTATTCTTCCTCTATTACCTGTGGGAAAAATCCACCGGCGACCGCATCGCCGATCTCACCACCCATACCGCCGCGACGATGCCCTATTTGCTGCACGCCATCGTGCCGACGCGCGACCGGTTCGCGCCGATTGGCGACCATGCCCGCGATGAGACAGCAACGCTCTACGACTACCAGCGCGAAGCGTTATTGTCGCTTGCCGCCTTGTACCAAGGAACGCCGATGGCCCGCCGCGTCAGAGCCGAGCTGGCATTAAGCAGCGTGCCGCAAATGGCTGACCGCTTCAATTACGTTTTCGATTATGTCTATGGTGCCGCAGATGCTGGCACCGCCATCAATATCAACACGGTCTATCGCGGTGCCGGCACCGGGCACATGTTTGCACGCACCAGTTGGGCGACCAACGCGACCTGGCTCTCTTTTCTCTCCGGTCCGCTCACACAATCGCACGCGCATCAGGATGGTTTGTCAATCCTGCTCTACAAAAACGGCTGGCTCGTTAATGATGCCAACATGACCGGGCGCAGTGGCATCTGGCAGGAACAAGAGGCGCACGCTTTGGTGGCGCAGACCGTTGGCGGTCAACTGGTGCGGATGTGGTACCCGACGACTTCCACCGCGCAGCTCACCGCACTATCGCATCGCCCGCTCTATCTCTATTCAGCCGCGAATGCTCGCACGCTGTTCGATCACCCCAACACCGGCAATCCCGGCGTGCAATCGAGGCGCGAAATTGTGTTTTTGAAACCCGATGTGGTGGTCGTGTTTGATCGCGTGCAATACACGCCAGGCAGCTCGCTCAAGACTTTCCAGTTGCCCACGTTGTTTCAACCAACCATCAATGGGCGCACCGCAACCGTTATTAATCCCGCCAGCTCGGGCAAGCCGCAAAGTTCGATGACATTGCACGCCGTGTCACCCACCAATGCCAACCTTGGCATCACCGCCATGACGTCAATCGACGCCAATTTCACCAGCGGTCATCGTATTGATGTCAGCTTGACATCAACGGGTGAGACAAAATTCATGAACGTGTTGTCAGTCGATAACGCGGCGACATTGGTTACCGGCTCGCTCATCGACAATGGTGAGGTGACGATTGTGTTGGCCGATGGTCGTACCGCGATTGTTCGCTTTAACGCCGCAGCGCCCGGCGGCAGCATTGAGATTCGCAACGGATCCGGGCAAGTCATTTTGTCTGAGCCATTCTCTGGCACCATAGAAAATTTGGCCGTGACGATCCCGACGCAGGAAACCTTGACGGTGAATCGCATCGGCACCGGTAGTGGCGTGGTGGCATCGATGCCAGCCGGTATTGATTGTGGCGTGACGTGTGCTGCCGCGTTTGATCTTGGCACTGTCGTCACGATGACGCCGACCGCCAATGTGGGATC
>JANNRY010000025.1:0-2611 GCA_031401935.1 Betaproteobacteria bacterium
ACGCGGATGGTCATGGTGTCTTTCCTGCTGGGGGTTATGGAATTAGAGCGACGTGTAAATATCTGTGGCAACAGCCATCGATTTTACCGCAACGCCGCCTTTCAATGTGCTGCGGCAGCGTGTCGGCGCCTACACAACAAGGTGCGCAACATGCTGCGCCGCCATCAAATTCCGTGAGTTGGAAATACCTCCTCGCGTTGGCAATGCGGATGGCGAGATAATAGCGCCATGAAAAAAGTCGTCATCGCCTCCGGAAACGCCGGAAAATTGCGCGAATTTGCAGCGTTGCTTGCGCCGTTTGATTTTGAGGCTATCGCGCAGGCGGCACTTGGTGTTAGCGAGCCTAATGAGCCGCACATCACGTTTATCGAAAACGCGCTCGTCAAGGCCCGACACGCCTCTGCCACCACGGGGCTGCCTGCGCTGGCAGATGATTCAGGTATCTGTGCCTGGGCGCTAGGCGGCGCGCCGGGCGTACGTTCCGCGCGCTACGCCGGTGAGCCGGGCAACGACACACGCAACAACGAGAAACTGATTGCTGCGTTGAGTGCGCAATCGGACCATCGCGCTTACTACTATTGCGCGCTGGTCTTTGTGACGCACGCCGATGACCCGCATCCGCTGATCGCCACCGGCGAGTGGCATGGGGAGATTATTGTGTCGCCACGTGGCGAAGGCGGCTTCGGCTATGACCCGCACTTCTTCTTGCCGAAACACGGATGTACCGCCGCAGAGTTGTCGGCCGAGATCAAGAACCGCATCAGCCATCGTGGCCAAGCGATTCAACTGCTTACAGAAAAACTTCGCGACATGCGCTTCAAAGAGGCGTGATGGCGCTAAACACCCCGCCAATACTAGGACTTGGGCCGAATAACGGAGGTGGCACTCGGCTTGCCGTGTTGCCGCCGCTGTCGCTCTACATCCATATCCCGTGGTGCGTGCGCAAATGCCCCTATTGCGACTTCAACAGCCACGAGGCCAATGGCGAAGCGCCTGAACGCCGGTATGTCGATGCGCTCATCTCCGACCTCGATCATGCGCTGCCAAATATCTGGAGCCGCCGCGTCTATTCGATCTTCTTTGGCGGCGGCACGCCCAGCCTGTTTTCAGCCCGGGCCATTGACGACATCATTGCCGCGGTGCGCGCCCGCGTCACGCTGGATGTGGAGGCGGAAATTACGCTGGAAGCCAACCCCGGCACCTTTGAAGCTGAAAAATTTCGCGGCTACCGCGAAGCCGGCGTCAATCGTCTATCCATCGGTATCCAGAGTTTTAACGACGCTCACCTGAAGGCACTGGGACGCATCCATAACAGCGGCGAAGCGGCGCGCGCCATCGACATTGCGCAAGCCAATTTCGACAATATCAATCTTGATGTCATGTTTGGGTTGCCTGGTCCGGCGGAGAAGCAATCGTTAGCGGAGTGCGAACAGGATATTGACACCGCGCTCTCGTTTGGCACCAATCATTTGTCGATCTATCACCTCACGCTGGAGCCGAACACGCTATTTCATCGCTTCCCGCCGACGTTGCCGGATGACGAAGTCGCCGCAGACATGCAAGATATGATCACGCAGAAACTGGCAAACGCGGGCTATGGACATTACGAGACCTCCGCCTACGCCCAACCCGGACAGGAGTGCCGCCACAATCTCAATTATTGGCGCTTTGGCGACTATCTCGGCATCGGCGCAGGCGCACATGGAAAAATCTCATTCCCGGATCGCATCACGCGTGAGACGCGTTACAAACAACCGAACGCGTTCATGGACAATGCGGTGGTCGGTGCCGCAATACAGGAACAGAAAACCGTCCCACGCGCCGAGCTGGCGTTTGAATTCATGCTTAACGCCCTGCGGCTGACAAACGGCTTTGCTGCATCACTGTTTACCGAGCGCACCGGCTTGCCACTCACCGCGATCAATCGGCAACTTGATCTAGCTGAGCAACGTGGCCTGATTGCACGCGATATCCAGCACATAATGCCAACCGAAAAGGGGCAGCTATTTTTGAACGATTTGCTGGAAATGTTCCTGCCACCAAGCGAGCACCGCGCGAAGCAATAATTGTTTACAACCCACCTTCGCGACAGCATCAGCCTGATCGATTCGCTGCCGCCAAAGTAGGAATCCGTCAGCAGCCTTGCTCGCGCGTCTCGCAGCGGGACGCGCGATATCCAAGCCGTAATACTGAGCGTCAGGCTACGATGCCTGGGAGATGTAGACCTATTTTGTGGCAATATTGAACGTCGCTAGGCGCGCGCGCCTTCCTGGCGTTTGCATCTTTTCTGCGCTGGAATCAAGCATTGTCGGGCCTCCACAGCCATTTTTGGCCTGCGAGCCCCGCCAGTGTTAGTGGTCCATCGCTTGCCCGGCATTCAGTGCATCAAAACCCCCACTAACTCAAGGACTATCGCCATGAACAACCCAGCACAAAAACCTTGCACCATGGCCTCGCGACCCATGCGCCACGCGATCTTGATTGCACTCTATGGTGCTGTGGCGATACCCGGCGCGCACGCGCAAACGACGCCGACGACGCCAAAAAAGGACGAACTCGCCGTAGTGGAGACAATCACCGTGGTCGGCTCGCGACGCGTCAATGGTTCCTC
>JANNRY010000026.1:0-4203 GCA_031401935.1 Betaproteobacteria bacterium
CGTTGAAGCGCATCTTGCATCCCACCTCGCGTCCCCACGTCACGCCGAGTTCCTCCGCCACGCGCCGCGAGACGCTCAGCGCCGCCACGCGCCGCGGCGAAACCCTTGTGATGCGGTGCGGCCGGCGATGTAGAGCAGGTCCGGCCCCGGTGTGATATTGAGCAGAAGACCGGCAAGAATGAATAACGGTAGATCGTGAATGCCAAACATGCAGAACGCTCCGAAATAATCTAATCGACGAGATGCTTGGCTTCGTCGAGCTCTTTGCGGTAGTGGTCAAATATGCCCTTGAGCGCATCGGCCATATTGACCTCTGGCGACCAGTTCAAATCCTTCATGGTGTTTTCGATTTTCGGCACGCGGTTTTGTACGTCTTGATAACCTTTACCGTAGTACGCGCCGGAAGTGGTCTCGATCAACGCGACCTTGGCGGCGGTGTCCTTGTATTCTGGATAGCTCTTGGCGAGTTCGAGCATCATGGTGGCGAGCTCGCGCACTGAGTAATTATTTCTGGGATTGCCGATGTTATAAATCTGGCCGCTGGCGACATTGTTTTCATTGGCGATAATTTTTGTCAGTGCCGAGATGCCGTCAGTGACATAGGTAAATGCACGTTTTTGCGCGCCGCCATCGACCAGCTTGATCGGCTCTCCACGCACGATATGACCAAAAAATTGCGTGATCACACGTGATGAACCTTCCTTCGCCGTGTGGATGCTATCGAGCCCCGCACCGATCCAGTTGAACGGACGAAACAGCGTGAAATCAAGTTCATCGCGCGAGCCGTAGGCGTAGATCACGCGGTCCATCAATTGCTTGGAGCAGGAATAAATCCAGCGCTGCATTTCGATTGGGCCCAACACCAGATTGGATGAATGCGGATCGAACTTTTCATCGGCACACATTCCGTAGACCTCGGAAGTTGACGGGAAGATGATGCGTTTTTTGTACTTCACGCACGCACGCACGAACGGAAGATTGGCTTCGAAATCGAGCTCGAAAACACGCAGCGGATCTTTCACGTACGTCGATGGTGTCGCAATCGCCACCAACGGCAAGACCACATCGCATTTCTTGATGTGATATTCGATCCACTCTTTGTTGATGGTGATATCGCCTTCAAAAAAATGGAAGCGCGGATCACTCATAAACGGCTTCACGCGATCAGAGCTCATGTCCATGCCGTAGACATGCCAATCGGTGGTATCAAGAATGCGCTTGGAGAGATGGTGGCCGATAAAACCGTTGACGCCGAGAATGAGGATTTTTTTCATACGAATTGGATAGCTGACTTAATAGGATGAGGAAATTTAACCTGCTTCGATGCGGTGCTTCGTCGGTGTAATGGAAAATTCGTGCAGGTCATTTAGTTGCCCAAGGCGTGAACACCAACGCCGAGTCTCACTGCGAGCATGATTTCATTATGCGGTTGCCCGTCAATTTCGGCATCCATTATTCGCAACATTCTGCCATCTCCACATAGCGCAATCACCCGCTCGGAACTCACATTCAACATGCCCGGTTTTGTGTGTTGAAAATGCGCAGGTGCCAATTGTGTCCGATGAATATTGATTGCTTGCCCTGCAACGGTGGTCGTGGCACCCGGATAAGGTGGCGCCACTGCTCGTACAAGATTATGAATGTTTTGCGCACTATCCGACCAATTGATGATGCCATCAGCTGGTTTGCGGCCCCCGAAGTAACTGCCCTGTGAAAGATCTTGCGCGCGCAGAATGGCGTTGCCTGCGATCAGGGCTGGCAGTGATCGATCAAGTGTAATCGCAGCCGCATCGGTGATTTTATGAAAGACCTGTTGCGCATTGTCGTCCGGGAGAATGGCAACGGCTTCTTGATCGACAATGCGTCCGGCATCAGGCTTTTCCACCATCTCATGCAGCGTCGCGCCGGTCTTTGTTTCGCCTTTGATGATCGCCCAATTCACCGGCACCCGACCGCGATATTTAGGTAGCAGCGATCCATGCATGTTGAATGCACCGCGCACTGCTGCCGCCAGTAATGCGGGTTGCAACATCAGACGGTAATAAAAGGAAAACAGAAAATCCGGCTTGAGGGCAACAATCTTGCCAATGAAATCGGGTGTGTTGGGGTCATCCGGCATGACAACCGGTATGTTGTTGGTGACCGCCAGTTTTTCGACACTGTCGAACCAAATGTGTTCGTCTGGATTATCACGATGCGTGACAACAAGTTTTACGTCGATTCCATGATCCATCAACACTGACAGGCATCGCACACCGACGTTGTGATACGCAAAAACAACCGCCGATGTCATTCGGTTTTTTCAAGCACTGCTTGAATGAGATAACGTGGTCGCTCTCGCACTTGCTGATAAATACGGCCGATATATTCGCCCAACAAGCCGATGCCAAACAGCGTGACGCCGATCAGAAAGAAGGCAATGCCAAACAGCGTAAACAGACCTTCCGCTTCCGGCCCGACGACCAACCGCCGGATAGCCAGAAACGCCACAAACATCAGGGAAAGCAGCGAGATGATGATGCCGATAAACGAAAATACCTGCAAAGGCACGGTAGAGAATCCGGTGACGAGATCGAAATTGAGGCGAATGAGTTTATAAAGCGAATATTTTGATTCACCCGCAGATCGCTCCTCGTGTTCAACTTCAATTTCTGTCGGATTGTGCGAGAACGAATACGCCAGCGCCGGAATATAGGTGCTTACTTCACGGGATTGATTGATGGCGTTGATGATGTCGCGTCGATACGCACGCAGCATGCAACCCTGGTCGGTCATTTTGATATGGGTGAGCTGTTCGCGCGTCCGGTTCATGGCTTTTGATGCCCAGCGTCGCCACGCTGTGTCCTGACGTTTTTTACGGATACTGCCGACGTAATCAAAGCCCTTGTCCATTGCGGCCATCAGGTTGCCAATTTCTTCGGGCGGATTCTGCAAGTCGGCGTCCAGCGTCACAACACGGTCGCCACGGCAGCGCTCAAATCCTGCCATGATCGCCATATGCTGGCCGTAGTTACCGTTGAAAAGGATTACGCGGGTGACGTCGGGCCGAAGCTGAAATTGCTCCCGCAAAAGTGCGGCCGACCGATCTGTTGAGCCGTCGTTGATAAAAATAATCTCGTAGCTAAGGTTAAGCGTGTCCAACGCGGGATAGAGGCGGCTGAACAATTCAGTCAGACCGGGTTCTTCATTGTAGACAGGGATGACGACTGATAGTGTCGGCGTCGCGTTCATTTGATAATCCGATGTCTGGTGAGGATATTGGACATGGCTTCACATACGCGTTTCACATCTGCATTTGTCATCCCCGGATGTAGCGGCAGCGTCACGGTTTGGCAGGAAATGCGTTCGGCGTTTGGAAATTCGCCTTCGCGATGGCCTTTGCTGCGGAACAGCGTGGTGAGATGCATTGCCTCGTACGAAACGCCGATACCGATTTGATGCTGATGCATTTCATCCATGAACTGCTTACGCGTGATCGAAAGCGCATCTAGCGGCAGCAGCACGCAAAACATGTTCCAGCTATGGCCAGTTTCATCAAAGGGATGCGCCTTGGCGGGCAGGGTCAAGCCGAGTTTGGCGGCTACAGGCTCCAATAGATTGAAATACTGCTTCACTATTTCGCGTCGCTGGGCGCACCAAGTATCGAGATGCTTCAGCTGTTCGATACCCAGACGTGCGGAGACATCGCTCATATTAAATTTCCCGCCCGGATATTCAATATCGCGTGTGCCGTCGGCAAGTCTGGAAATGCCGTGAAAGCGCAACGTTTCGGCACGCTTTGCCTCAGTCGCATCAGCGAAGATCGCAGCGCCGCCTTCGATGGAGGTCATGTTCTTGTTCGGATGAAAGCTGAATAGCGCAATATCGCCGAAAGCGCCTATTGGCGCGCCTTTCCAGCCACTTCCTATCGCCAGTGCGGCATCCTCAATCACTCGCAGGTTATGTTTTTTTGAGATGGCATATAACCGATGCATGTCGCAGGGCAGGCCCGAAAAATGTGTCGGCACAATCGCTTTTGTTCGCGGCGTTATGGCGCGCTCAACGTGGTCCAGATTGAGATTTCGGCTGATCAAATCACAATCGACCATCACCGTTTTGGCACCGACCTTCTCGATCATGTTGCCGACCGAAAAAAAAGTCATCGCCGAAGTGATGACTTCATCCGTTGCTGATCCGCCACATGCGGCACCAATTTTGCAGACC
>JANNRY010000027.1:0-20691 GCA_031401935.1 Betaproteobacteria bacterium
TGATGCACTCGTTGATCTCGCACCAGCGCCCGCGCCGCGTGCGGCATTGCAGCGTGTGGTGAATCCGGAGGAGACAAAATTCACCGGCGTGGTTTTTAAGATTCAAGCCAATATGGATCCTGCGCATCGTGATCGTATCGCCTTCCTGCGTGTGTGCTCGGGACGGTTTGAACGCGGCATGAAATTGCGCGTGAGCCGCACCGGCAAAGATATTCGGCCCGGCACGGTCGTGTCGTTTTTATCGCAACGGCGCGAGTTACTTGAAGAGGCATATGCAGGCGACATCATCGGCATTCCCAATCACGGCACGCTGCGATTGGGCGATACGTTGAGCGAGGGCGAAACATTGCAGTTCACCGGACTGCCCTACTTCGCGCCGGAGATTTTTCAAACCGTCGAAATCGCCGACCCAATGCGCAGCAAGCAATTGCGCACCGGTCTGCAACAACTCGGCGAAGAGGGTGCGATTCAGGTATTCAAACCGATTGCTGGCGGCAGCCTGCTGCTTGGTGCGGTCGGCACGCTACAGTTTGAAGTCGTGTTGCATCGATTGAAATCCGAGTACTGCGTCGACGCACGGCTGGAGCCATCACGCTACCGGCTCGCTCGCTGGATCACATGCGATAACCCGACGATATTGAAACGCTTCATCGACGCCAATGCACACCGCATCGCGCACGATGTCGTCGAAGCGCCTGCGTTTTTAGCGGCACACGTGTCGGAGCTGGAAGTGTCGGCTGAGCGTTATCCGAGCGTGCAGTTTCATGCACTCAGGGAACATGCTGGGCATGTGTTTAAGACGGGGATTTAGCCTGCGAAGTAATGACAAACTCTAGCATTGGCGGGCATTTATGGGCACTTTATGCCTGAACTCCCCACCAGTGCTAGTGCTATTCTAATTCACCCAAGCCCGTGCATTCCGAAACACCCGCATCCACGGACTTTCGTTTTTCCACGTTGACGGATGCCACGACAGATTTGCTGCCAGCACCACGCGCTCAGGGTGCGGCATCATGATCGTGAAGCGACCGTCGGGTGTGGTGAATGCGGTCATGCCGAGTGGTGAGCCATTGGGATTGGCTGGAAATTGCTCGGTGGCGCGCCCAAAGTTATCGACGAACTGCGTGGCACACAGCCAGCGGCTGGCGTCTTGCTGCGCCTGATCGCGAAACACAGCCTGCCCTTCGCCGTGCGCAGTCGCGACGGGAATGCGTGAACCAGCCATTCCCGCAAAGATGATCGAGGGCGACTCGCGAATTTCCAACAATATGGTGCGCGCTTCGTATTGTTCGCTTTTATTGCGCTCAAAATGCGGCCAGTTTTCAGCACCGGGAATGATCGCGTGCAGATTGGACATCATCTGGCAGCCATTGCACACGCCGAGCGCGAATGAATCGTTGCGCTTGAAAAATTGCTCAAATTCTTCGCGCGCGCGATTGTTGAACAGGACCGACTTTGCCCAGCCTTCACCGGCGCCCAGCACGTCGCCGTAGGAGAATCCGCCGCACGCGGCAACGCCTTTGAAATCGGCAAGTGAAACGCGGCCAGCGATGATGTCGCTCATGTGAACATCAATCGCACTGAAGCCCGCTTTGGTAAACGCGTGCGCCATTTCCAGTTGGCCGTTTACGCCTTGCTCACGGAGAATCGCGATTTTCGGTTTCACATTCGATGCGATGAATGGTGCGGCAATGTTATCGGCAGGATCGAACGTAAGTTTCGCGTTCAGGCCCGGATCATCGATATCCAGAATCCCGTCGTATTCCTGTTTGGCGGTGACTGGATTGTCTCTCAGAGATTGGATGAGATAACTGGTCTCGCTCCATGCGCGTTGCAGATCAACACGTTTTTCCGTCAGCACCGGTTTGGCTGCGCGAATGACGTGCAAGGCGTCGCTCGCATTCAAGTGCCCGATCACTTGTGAGCACGCACCCAGGCCGGCGTCGCGCAACGTTTGCATCACGGCTGTGCGGTCGGATTTGAAAATCTGGATCACCGCACCCAGTTCTTCGTTGAACAATGCCGCAAGGACCGCATCGTTCTCACCTAATTTTCTTGATGTGACGGTGGCGTCGTAATTATCGACATCCGTTTCGCGCGCAGAGTAGGTAAGCGTGTCGAGATAAATTGTCACGCCGACATGCGCGGCGAACATCATCTCGGCCAACGTGGCGAACAGGCCGCCATCGGATCGATCATGGTAAGCGAGCAGCTTATTTTCGCGACTGAGTTTGCGAATGGCCGAGAAAAACCCACGCAGCTTGGCTGCATCGTTCACATCCGGCGCGGCGTTGCCGACTTGTGCATACACCTGCGCCAAACAGGACGCGCCGAGGCGATTTTTACCTTCGCCCAAATCGATCAATATCAATTCAGTTTCAGCGTTTGCTGCATCCTTGAACAGCTGAGGCGTCAAGGTGGCGCTCGCATCTTTTACTTTTGCAAACGCAGAGATAATGAGAGAAACAGGCGCAACGACTTCTTTTTTGTCCGCGCCCTCGTTCCACACCGTTTTCATCGACAGCGAATCCTTGCCGACCGGAATCGAAATGCCCAACGCGGGACAAAGTTCCATGCCGACCGCTTTAACGGTTTCAAACAACCTTGCGTCTTCGCCCGGATAGCCGGCGGCGGCCATCCAGTTGGCGGAGAGCTTGATATTGGTGATGTCGTCGATATCGGCTGCTGCGATATTAGTAATCGCCTCACCGACGGCCATGCGGCCCGATGCGGGCGCGTCGATCACGGCGATAGGAGTACGTTCGCCCATCGCCATCGCTTCACCTTGGAGCGTGTTGTAGCCCATCAGCGTCACGGCGCAATCAGCGACTGGCACTTGCCACGGCCCGACAAACTGATCGCGCACGGTCAAGCCGCCCACCGAGCGATCGCCAATGGTGATCAGGAAGGATTTGTCGGCGACAGTAGGCAGGCGCAGCACCCGGTATGCGGCGTCCTTTAAGTCGATACTGCGGGTGTCGAACGCGGCGAGGGCGGGAGAGACTGAGGAGACATCGCGATGCATGCGCGGCGGCTTGCCGAGCAATACTTCCATATCCATGTCGACCGCGTTATTGCCAAAAAAGGAGTCTACAACGATGAGCTGCTGGTTTTCGGTTGCGACACCCAGCACCGCGCAAGGACATCTTTCACGCTCACACAAATGTTTGAAAAGTGCTGCCGATGCAGGCGCAATCGCGAGCACATAGCGCTCCTGCGATTCGTTGCTCCAAATTTCTCTGGGCGACATGCCCGGCTCTTCCGAATGCACCGCACGCAAATCAAAGTGCGCACCAGCCCCGCCGCCATGCGCGAGTTCGGGCAGCGCATTGGACAGCCCGCCGGCACCGACATCATGAATGCTCAGGATGGGATTGGCCTCACGCAGCGCCCAGCACGCGTCGATCACTTCCTGACAACGGCGTTCCATCTCGGCGTTTGCCCGCTGCACGGAATCGAAATCCAGCGCTTCAGCATTGGTGCCCGAGGTCATCGACGAAGCAGCGCCGCCGCCCAGCCCGATACGCATGCCCGGCCCGCCGATTTGAATCAGCAACGTGCCGGGCACCAACGGTTTCTTGTGGGTGTGGCTTGCCGAAATGTTGCCGAGGCCACCCGCGATCATGATTGGCTTGTGATAGCCACGCACTACGTCGCTGGCGAACTGCTCATAGGTGCGGAAATAGCCGGTGAGGTTAACCCGTCCAAATTCGTTGTTGAATGCCGCGCCGCCGAGCGGCCCTTCGATCATGATCTGCAGAGCCGATGCAACGCGAGAAGGCTTGCCGTACGCACTTTCCCAAGGGCGACCGTGACCGGAAATATTCAAATTCGACACTGAAAATCCGGTGAGCCCTGCCTTCGGCTTTGAGCCAATCCCGGTTGCGCCCTCGTCTCGAATCTCGCCGCCCGAACCAGTGGCAGCACCCGGCCACGGCGCAATCGCGGTGGGATGATTGTGCGTTTCCACTTTCATCAGAATATGTATCTGGTCCTGATGAAACCCGAACGTGCCATCGGCGCCCGGAAAGAATCGCTCAATCTCTGCGCCTTGCATGATTGATGAATTATCCGAATACGCCACGATGGTGCCTTGTGGCGATATCTTTTCGGTATGCCGGATCATCGCAAAAAGACTCATGTCTTTTGCTTCGCCGTCGATGGTCCACGAGGCGTTGAATATTTTGTGTCTGCAATGTTCGGAGTTGGCCTGCGCGAACATCATCAACTCGACATCGGTCGGGTCGCGTGAAATGCGATGGAAATAGTCAAATAAATAATCGATTTCATCCACGGAGAGCGCCAGCCCCATTTCAATGTTTGCCCGCGCCAAAGCGGCTTTACCCTCTGCTGCGACGCGAACTACAGATAACGGCTGCGGTGTTTGCGCAACAAATAATTCGTCGGCAGCAGCTGGCGTGGCCCGTACAGTTTCGGTCATCGGGTCATGAATGGCGCGCGTGACGACATCGCGTTCGAGTTCACTCAGCGCATGATCACTTTGCACATAAAAAACAGTGCCGCGCTCGATGCGTTTGACGCCTGCTAATCCACAATTGCGCGCAATGTCGGTCGCTTTCGATGCCCACGGCGAGATCGTGCCGATGCGCGGAATCACCAGAAACAATTCACCTTTGCTAGCCGCGGCCAGCGGCCCGCCGTAAGTGAGAAGCTTTTCAAGCACGTCACGTTCATGCGCATTAAGGATTTGCGTTGTCTCGACAAAATGGATGAACGCGCCCTCTATGGATCGTATATTCGGGCTTGCTGCTTGTAGCGACGCCAGCAATTTTTCAAGCCGAAAAGACGAGAGCGCTTTTGCGCCGCGCAATGTGAGGATCGGGGGCGGAGCAGATGTGGCCACGGGCGGGGAATTCATGCGAGGAGAAACGATTGACGGCGGAAAGAGCAGATTATACCGGAGGGCTTTGTCGTGTCTGCGTCACTTCCACTTCAGGGCCACGCGCAGTTGTCGAAACGAATCTGCGGGTAAGCTATCCGGCCAGACCGGAATAATATGTGGCCACCATTTGCGCCAGCGCGGGTCCTGCGGCAAGGCGTAACGAACGGCGGTAAACCACGGCGACACAAAAGCGCCGTGCAGAATGATGCCTTCCGCCTCGCGTGTCGTCTGCAAACTGGACGCAATCGCGTAGCGCACTCGAATGCCCAATTTCTTGGATGGCGGCGACCCCGTGTTTGGCTCAGAATCAGCATTTGCATCAATATCAAAAAGGTAAAGGGCACTGACAGACTGGCGACTTTTGAGCAAAATCAATCGCAGATCCCAAAGTGATGCCGCGCAAAATGCGACCGCAAGCCCAACAACTAACCATATTGGCAGCGGCACCAATGCCAGCATACCTAGCGCCACCAGCACCCCCACCGCGTTGATCAGCAGGTTGATTCTGGACACGCGCAACAAAATCCAGCGCGGATCATTCAGGGCATTGTCGGACGCTTGAACATTCGGCATGTGAACCAAACTAGAATAGATATGATGAACACAAATATTGTCCCATGAGCGAGCGCTGGATTTCTGAACTTACCCGACAAGGGGCGCAGTTTTCCGACGGACGTGTCACCGCGTTCGGGAATACGGATGACCCCGCCGCGGCTTACGCGGCATTGCAGGAAGGCGCTGTGCTGTGCGACCTTTCTCATTTTGGCTTGATGCTGGCCAGCGGGGAAGAAGCCGCCGCGTTTCTGCATGGGCACTTTTGCAACGATGTTCTGGCTCTTGGCGATACCACAGCCCAATGGAACGGGTGGTGCTCGCCCAAAGGTCGCCTGCTCGTTTCCCTGCTCGCGTGGTCGGACAAGCAAGGAATTTACTCGCTATTGCCCCGTTCGTTGCAGCCTGCGATCCAGAAGCGTTTACAGATGTTTGTCCTGCGGGCCAAGGTGAAACTTTCAGATGAAAGCGATAACTGGGTGCGTTTCGGCGTCGCCGGGTCAACCGCAGACGCACTGTTGCGTGCAACTGTTGGGGCCGTCCCGGCTGATGTGATGTCCACCGTGCACACGGAGTCAGGGCGCATTATCAAGCTGTCGGCAACCCGCTTCATCGTTGTCGCCAGTCCGGACAAAGCGATTGCCTTGTGGAATCAGCTCAGCAATGCCCCGACACACGCGACAAAAGTTGGCGCGTCGGTCTGGGATTGGCTGTCGATACAGCAAGGCATCATCACGGTGCTGCCCGAAACGCAGGATGCATTCGTGCCGCAGATGGCGAATTTTGAACTCGTCGGCGGCGTGAGCTTCAAGAAAGGCTGCTACCCAGGGCAGGAAATTGTTGCTCGCACGCAGTATCGCGGCATTCTGAAACGCCGCATGGTGTTGGCACATGTTATGGTGGCCACAGCGCCAATGCCGGGTGAAAAACTCTACAGCGATGGGTTTGGCGATCAGGCCGCGGGCGAAGTTGCCAATGTCGCGCCTTCGCCCGGTGGCGGTTTTGATATGTTGGTGGTCGCCCAGATTGCCGCCATTAACGATGACAACCTGAAATACGCCGCGCCCGATGGCCTGACAGTCACTATCAAACCGCTGCCATACGCATTGCCGCTACCCCAACCTGTGTGATGTAGACTAAAACACGCTAAATGTGTTTGCGCATTTCCTGATGCGGAATGCCTGCCTCAAAAAATTCGGAGCCGTGCGATAGAAATCCGTGCTTGAAGTAAAACGGTGAGGCGTGCGTTTGGGAATGAAGCATCACTTCACCGAACCCGCGTTGCTTTGCGGCATCGCAGAGTTTCCTGAGAATCTCTCCACCGACGCCGGTACTGCGCCACGACTTCACCACTGCCATTCGACCAATACGTGGAACAGGCTCGGCGAGTATCAGCCGTCCGGTGCCGATCACGTTGCCGGACACGTCGCATGCTTCTGCATGAACGCCTTCCGCGTCGAGGCCATCCATTATTACTTCTACGGGTACGCTTTGCTCTTCAACAAAAACATCAGTGCGGATCTTTGCCAGCACGTCATGCTGCTGGCTCCATTCGACGATTTGAACGGTAAACGGTTTTGATAATGTCATGAGCTCTATCGGGTGAAATTCAAATTGATCGAGGCGCATCATAACCGTGTTTCGCAGTCATTTAATTTTTGTGAATGCATTGTGTCCTGCATTTGTAGGACGCTGACATTTGTTGTTACAAGTTGCCACAAACCGGCGCGCTCAGCGCCTGATAGACCTCACCCGTGCGCAAATTCTGTACGAATGCCACCAACTGCAAATCGCTGCGTTTCCAGTCTGCTTCCAGCTGCATGGCCCGCTTGAAGACCAGTCTCCCATCGGCACGATCCTTGGCATCACCGCCGAGCGGCCCGACCAGTGCGCGCACGACATGGTCGTGCTTCAATGTGCTGCCACGATTTTCGCCCGCAGTCACACGGTTCGAGAGATTGCTTTCAGTGATTGCCAAAAACACCGCCGCGTCAGTGCGATCAGGAACCTGCGGCAACGCCACCGTCAACGCGGTGTCCAGTTGCGTGGTTGCCGCTGTGAATTGCAGCGCCAGATTCGCGCGCGGCGTACGTGCTGCAATGTCTTTCAAGCTCGAACTAAAACGCGACTGATCGCTCCAGACGCGTTGGTCTTGCCCGTTCAACATCACTTGCGGCGTATATGACGTTCGTCCGCCCTGTCGCCGCACCGAGTCGCGCTGGCGTTCCGAAAATGCGGGCTTGGCGAATCGATCTTTCCAGCCGATGTAATCCCAATAGTCGACGTGGAACGCGAGCGGCACAACGCCGTCCTTCTTGGCGTTCAGACGCGAAAACCATTTATCAGCGGGCGGGCAGCTATCGCAACCCTCGGAGGTGTACAACTCGGCAATACCGACCGTTGAGGGTCCGCTGGAAACCAGTTGAGGGCCGCCGCAACTCTCGGCTGGTGCGGCAGAAACTTCGCCTGCCAATATAAATATTGCGCCTGTGAGGGCCAATGTCGTCACTATGCGTATCCACATGCTGCTCTCCGTATTGACTAAGTGTTTCCCTTCGTCGGTAAACGGAGATACGACTTACACAATCGTGTGGATGCAGCACAGCATCATGCCGCGCAGGGACTACACCCGCGATTACTTCGCGGCGTTGTAGCGGCTCACGCCTTCCAGAATCGCCTTCTTGGCTTCTTCAGCCCCGACCCAGCCCTGCACCTGCACCCATTTGCCGGGTTCCAGATCTTTGTAGTGCTCAAAAAAATGCGTGATCTGGGTTTGCATCAGTTCAGGCAAATCGCGCGATGACTGCACGTTGCGGTAAATCGGCGTGAGCTTATCGATCGGCACCGCCAACAGCTTTTCGTCAGCGCCTGCTTCGTCCATCATCTTCAGCATGCCGACCGGGCGGCAGCGCACCACCACGCCGGGGATCAGCGGAAACGGGGTGACCACGAGCACATCGACCGGATCACCATCGCCGGAAAGCGTGTGCGGAATGTAGCCGTAGTTGCACGGGTAATGCATCGAGGTCGACATGAAACGGTCGATGAACAAGGCGCCCGTCGCCTTGTCCAACTCATACTTGATAGGGTCGCCGTTCATCGGGATTTCAATGACGACGTTTACATCGTTGGGTACATCGCGGCCGGCATCAACTCGATCAAGATTCATGGGGGCTTCTCAAAGGTGAAAAATTGGTTTAGCCTCTAGCTGGGGGGCGTTTCCCTAAGTAGCCCTCAAGCTGTAGAAGTTGTTCACGTGCATTATCGCCGGTCACCCCTCATTCCGCCAAGCGGAGAAAGGACACGCACTGTGCAGCATAGGAGCAAGTCAGGTTCACACGGTAAATCTGGTGCCAAGTCGGGCAAGCTGCATTTGCCGATGCCGCTGGTAGACCGCGCCGCCAAAGAGGCGCTGGAGCCCGCTTTTTCGCTATTTTCTACCGAGGCGAAACGTTATCCGCTCATTCTCACACTCGACCAGAACGGTGTTCCGCATCGTTGGATAACTTGGCAACACGCCGTCTGGTATTACGCCAAAGAACGTGTCGCGTGGGAGACCGGTTCCGCTGCGTTCACCGTGAACGGTGGCAAGAGCCGCGATACCGGAGAAATATCCAGCGTCAGCGCCGCGTCCATCATCGCCATTCGCGGCAAAGCGATGGCGATGAGAAGTTTCAATCAAGTCCCGCCACTGAATAACCGCGAACTGTTCCACCGTGATCGCCATGTCTGCGGCTATTGTGGCGGCATTTTCTCGCACTCCAAATTAACCCGCGATCACATCATTCCGTATGCGCGTCGTGGCCTCGATACCTGGATGAACGTCGTGGCCGCATGCCGTTCCTGCAACGAGCGCAAGGGAAGCCGCCTTCCGGAAGAAGCGAACATGGAACTCGTCTATGCGCCGTACGTACCGAACCGCGCAGAGTTTCTGATCCTCGCCAATCGCCGGATTCTGGTTGACCAGATGGAATTCCTGAAGCAGCACGTGAGCGCGCAGAGCCGGGTGCATTTGAGTTGATTGCGCGCTTTGGCACACCCGCATAAAAATATGTAGATCAAGCACTGGCGCGGCTTATGGCATGGAAATGTCATGAATATCGCGCCAGTGCTAGAGTTTAACTATTTCACCTGCGTCGCTCCAGCAACATCGCATCCCCATAGCTGAAAAAACGATAGCGCATTGCCACTGCGTGCGCGTACGCGCGCTGGATATTCTCGGTGCCCGCAAACGCCGACACCAGCATCATCAATGTCGACTTCGGCAAATGAAAATTGGTAATGAGCCGATCAACGGTTTGAAACGTGTAGCCGGGCGTAATCATGATGCGCGTTTCCGCAGTTTCGGCCTGCAATGATCCACCGCGCGATGCCGCCTCCAGCGTACGCATGCTGGTGGTCCCAACGGCGATCACGCGCCCGCCGGTCGCTTTGGCTTGCGCAATGGCCGCCACAGTGTCAGGCGGCACGTGATACCACACGCTGTGCATGATGTGTTTGGAAATATCATCTTCCCGCACCGGCTGAAAAGTACCTGCGCCCACGTGCAATGTAACGTAGGCAAGTGCTGCGCCCTTCGCGCGTAACGTTGCGAGCATCGCTTCATCAAAATGCAAACCCGCCGTGGGTGCCGCGACCGATCCTGCGTGTCTGGCATAAACAGTTTGGTAGCGCCGTTCATCCTCACTATCGGCTTGATGCGTGATGTAAGGCGGGAGCGGAACTTCACCATAGCGAGACAGGATTTCATGCACGCCTAGTTCACCTTCAAAATGCAATTCAAACAAATCATCCACGCGCGCGACCATCGTCGCCACAATGTTTTCAGCGAACACGAGCCGGCCGCCGGGCTTGGGCGATTTCGACGCGCGCACATGCGCAAGCGCACTCTTGCCATCGGCCAGCACGCGCTCAACCAGCAACTCCGCACGACCGCCGCTTTCCTTGTGGCCGTGCAGCCGTGCCTTGATGACCTTGGTGTCATTGAAAACGAGGATGTCATTTGGCGCGACCAGCGAAGCCAAATCACTAAACTGCCGATCCACAATCACGCCGGTATTGCCATCAACGTGCAGCAGACGGCTCCCCGCTCTTTCCTCGGCAGGATGTTGCGCGATTAATTCTTCGGGGAGGTGGTAGTCGAAATCAGAGAGTTGCATTTTGCGGGCGGCGGGAGAAATGCCGCGAAGATTACGCTATAATTCGGCCTCTCGAAAACAATATTCATGCAAGAAATTGCGCGGGGCTACCACCCCGCAAGTCGCAAGACTTGAATCCATAAGCCGGGGTGGCGGAACTGGTAGACGCACGGGACTCAAAATCCCGCGCCTGCAAGGGCGTGCCGGTTCGATTCCGGCCCTCGGTACCAAATTAAAAAAGTCCACCTTGGTGGGCTTTTTTAATTTGGTAGCGTGAGCTGGTTGAGAATCGGCACGCCGGTTCGACTAAGCACATGCCGGGGGCATGTGCTTGGACGTTTGCAGCCTTAGCTGCAAACGGTGCTGAGCCGCATTGCGGCGAAGCATGGCCGGATCGCCTCAGCGAGACGGGCACATTCCGGCGTAGTCAACGAGACTTGGTGGTTTTTTGTCGTCGAGATCGTGCGGGCACCGACCCAAGTGGCGACGACCATTTATATCGTTTTCCGCATACCGTCAATCGGTATATATTTCTCTGATGAGTTTGTGCTTCATCTGGACAGACGGCAACGCAACTGATGTGGAAATTGTGGATCACCACTGATAAACCGAGAAAGCCCAGCCATGAAACCTCAAAACAAAATGCGCCCCATCCATCCTGGCGACGTATTGCGGGAAGATTTTCTGGTGCCGCTGCAAATGACGCCGCATGCGCTTGCGATCGCGCTGCGCGTTCCTGCATCGCGTATGAACGACATCGTGCTTGAGCGCCGCAGTGTCACGCTCGATACTGCGTTGCGGCTGGCGCTCTACTTCGGGGGAGATGCGCAGTCGTGGCTCAATCTGCAAGTTGCGTTTGACCTCAAGCAGGCGCAGAAAGAGCTGGCACCGAAGATCAGTAAGGAAGTGATGCCGCTTGCGGCGTGAAGCAGCAAGGCAGTTAAGTGGCGACAGATTCCTACCAAATGAAATTACCTTCATCCGTGTAATTCGGCGCTGATGAAAAAGACTGAGAAGAAAGATGAAGAAAAAAGAAATCGCGTTAGAAGCAAAGCACAAACCGAATCCTAACGATATTTCAGCCCTGGGAAAAATACGGAGAGACATAAAGCTAGGTCTTGCATGTGGCAAAGGGTTCCCTGCCAATTCGGTGTTCGAGAGACTAGTGGCAAAGTACCATGATCTAGTCTGAACATTCGGGAATAGACCGCGATGAGGAGGAATGATTTGCAAAATCAATTGACGGTGGCCCCTTATCACTGCTCTAGACTTTAGCCTTTGGGACCTCTAAAAAACTCTGTCGTGTCGGCGAACAACCACAGTGGTTGCGCCGGGCTGCTATCCAGGTTTCATGAGTAACTGATACTGCTGGCAAACTTAGGCCCCGGCCTTCGCCGGGGAGACAGTGTTGAGGTTTCTCGAGGTTCCCCTTTTCTTCAAACACGCCCGTCAGGATTACGATATCGCATGCACACCATCAGCCCCACGCTCGAAGCCGAATACAACAATCGCGTCCTCGTACCAGAACACCCCGCCATTTTCGAGCGCTGGCAGCATGATTCGGCGAGTGTCCGCGCATCCACACCTTGCACACTCGATCTCGCCTACGGCGATCAACCACGCCACAAACTCGATCTATTCCACGCAACAAATCCGCGCGGCACGGTCGTTTTTATACACGGCGGCTATTGGCGCACGCTGGATAAATCATATTTTTCTTTTCTGGCCAAATCATTCGTTGATGCTGGATTGAGTGTCGCGGCGATCAACTATCGTCTCTGTCCCACAGTCCGCATCAGCGACGTTGTAGAGGATTGCCGGCAGGCGCTCATGTGGATCATGGTTAACGGCGACGCACATAATTTACCGGTGGATCGCATCGCGCTGACGGGCCATTCCGCCGGCGGGCATTTGGTCGCGATGCTGTACGCGACCGATTGGCAGCAGCGGCAATGCGACGTTAGCGGCATCATCGGTGGCCTGGCATTGGGCGGCGTCTACGATCTGGCGCCGTTGCTCGCGTGTTCGATGAACGCCGATTTAAAGCTCGACGATCAAATGGCGCACGCGAATTCTCCGATTCATCTAGTGCCGACGCTGACGGTTCCGCTTCACCTCGCTGTGGGGTTTGAAGAGAGCGGCGCGTTCCGGACGCAATCGCGCCTACTTGCTGCGGCGTGGCCGGATATTTGTGACACGCCTGAAGAGGTGGCGGGTGGGAATCATTTCACGGCGGTGGATTTATTCTCGCAGCCGACGCATTCAGCGTTTCAGCGCGTGGTGAGGTTTTTTAGCTATTGACGTTTCCATATTTCATGACTGCGCTCGACTCCGATCCGTCGCCCCCGCGACGGCGGGAATCCAGTGACTTTCGTCGAACGACGCTGGATTCCCGCCTTCGCGGGAACGACGAAGTATTTTCTCCATTTGTCACGAATGTTAGAAACAGCAATAGGCGCCGCCGTTGGCGCGACAAATACGCATTTGCCGCCGCCAAACCCGCCGTTCGCCGCTTTCAGCACCAAGCGCTGATAGTTCATCGCCTATAATTGCTCAATCAAATCAGCGACTTCAATTCAGGAAAAAACGTGTCCACGACCGATCTCTCCAAACTCACCATTTCACGCGACCAGAAGGCATTTTCGGGCAAGAAAACAGGCCGCAAAAAGTGGTGGCTTATTGCCGTCGTTATCGCTGTAGTTGGCGGCGCATCGGTTGCGTTGCGCAGCGGCGGCGGTACGCAACAAGTCGAAAGCGGCATTGTCGCCAGCGCGTATCCGTCTCAGGCTATTTCCACACTGAACGCGACCGGCCGCGTGTCGGCACTGCGGAAGGCGGCGGTATCGACCAAGGCGACCGGTCGGCTTGAATTTTTGGGCGTGCAAGAGGGCTCAGTCGTAAAGGCCGGCGAAATACTGGCGCGCATCGAGAACCGCGATGTCTCGGCCACGCTCGACCAAGCACAAGCGGCTCTGCGTGCAGCGAAGGCAAACACCGAACAGGGCATGGCCGAATTGCGCGATGCAGAATCCAACCTGAAACGGTCCGAAGATCTCGCCAACAAGAATTTCATTTCCTCGGCCTCCCTCGATACAGCCAAGGCGCGATTCGATAAAGCGCGTGCGGCGGTGGCCTCGCTCAACGGCGCCATCGGCGTTGCCGAAGCGAACGTGCGTGCGACCAGTGTTGCGGTCGAGCAAACGCTGATCCGCGCGCCCTTCGACGGCGTGGTGCTGACCAAGAACGCCAACGTCGGCGACATCATCACGCCGTTTTCTTCTGCTGCTGACTCCAAGGGCGCGGTAGTGAACATGGCTGATATGTCGACGCTGGAGGTGGAAGCGGATGTCTCCGAGGTGTCCCTGAGCAAGATCACCGTGGCACAGCCGGTTGAAATTCAGCTCGATGCTTTTCCTGATTTGCGATTACTCGGTAAAGTAAGCCGCATCGTACCGACGGTGGATCGCTCCAAGGCGACGGTGCTGGTGAAGGTGGAATTTGTTGAAAAGGACAAGCGTGTACTTCCCGATATGAGCGCAAAGGTGTCGTTCCTGTCGCGTGAGCTTAAACCTGATGAGCGGAAATCTGTCATCGCCGTGCAACCAGCTGCATTGGTAAAACGCGACGGTAAGGACGTGCTTTTTGTGATCGAGAACAACACGGCCAAACAAATTGCCGTGACCGTAGGCAACAAAATCGGTGATCTCACGCAGGTGTCCGGTGTGAAACCGGGTGACAAGATCGTGCTGACGCCATCTGAAAAAGTGAAGGATGGCGTGGCCGTTGCCATCGTCAAGAAGTAGTCCTCATGGCAGACGCTTCAAATATCCTGGTGGAAATCAGAAACCTCACCAAGGGCTACACGCGTGGCGGTCAGGCTGTGCCTGTGCTGGACAACATCACGCTCAATATTGCGCGCGGTGATTTTATTTCGTTGATGGGCCCTTCGGGCTCGGGGAAATCCACGCTGCTCAATCTGATTGCCGGTATCGACAAACCGGATTCGGGTGTGCTCAAGATTGACGGTGAAGACATCACCGCACTTTCCGAAGGTCAGCTGGCTGACTGGCGTGCAGCCAATATCGGCTTCATCTTCCAGTTCTATAACCTCATGCCGGTGCTGACCGCGTTCGAGAATGTGGAGCTGCCGTTGCTGCTGACCAATCTTTCCAAATCCGATCGCCGTGAGCGCGTGGAAATGACGTTGTCGCTGGTGGGATTGTCAGATCTCATGGAGCACTACCCGAATGAGCTTTCCGGCGGCCAGCAGCAGCGTGTGGCGATCGCGCGCGCCATCGTCACTGATCCGACGATTCTGGTATGTGATGAGCCGACCGGGGACCTCGATAAACAATCCGCGAGCGATGTGCTGCGGATGCTGAAGCAACTGAATGAAGAAATGGGCAAGACCATCATTATGGTCACACACGATGCGCATGCGGCTGAGGCGGCAAGACACACCGTGCATCTTGAAAAAGGTGAGTTGATCGGCGAGTCTTTGGCAGCTTGACGTGTATTTTCTAAAGCTCATTTTCAAGAATGTCTTTCGCGCCAAATTGCGCACCAGCCTGACCATCGTCGGCCTGGTGATTTCGATCCTCGCATTCGGCCTGTTGCAGACGGTAGTCGATGCGTGGTTCGCGGGCGCAAATGCGTCTTCCGCTGCGCGCATGGTCACGCGCAACGCGATTTCGCTGGTGTTCCCGATGCCCGCGTACTATCGCGATCGGATCAAGGCGGTTCCGGGCGTCAAGGCGGTCGCGCATTCGCAATGGTTTGGTGGAATTTATATTGAGCCCAAGAATTTCTTCCCGCAATTCGCGGTGGATAGCGACAATTTCTTCGAGATGTATCCCGAATTCCTGATGAAACCGGAAGAGTTGCTTGCTTTCAAAAAAGATCGTCAAGGTGCCATTGTGGGCCGCAAACTTGCGGACCAATACGGCTGGAAAGTGGGCGACGTTATTCCGATTCGCGGCACGATTTTTCCGGGCAACTGGCAGATGACCATCCGGGGGATATTTGACGGCAAGGATGAAACCACCATCACGCGACAGTTCTATTTCCAGTGGAATTACATAAATGAATTTCTGATCAAGCGCTTCCCGCGCCGTGCCGATCAGATTGGCATCTTCAATATCGAAGTCACCGATCCAGGCCGCATCGCCGATATTGCCAAAGCGATCGATGCCGAGTTCAAAAATTCCCTGGCCGAGACGCTCACCGAAACAGAAAAGTCATTTCAGCTTGGATTTATCGCGCAATCCGAAGCCATTGTGGTGGCGATTCGCATCGTCTCATTCGTTGTTATTTTTATCATCATGGCGGTAGTGGCCAACACGATGGCCATGACCGCGCGTGAACGGCTGGCTGAATACGCGACGCTGAAGGCACTGGGGTTCTCGCCCGGCTTTGTCGCGGCACTCGTGTTTGGTGAGGCGATGATGCTTGCCCTCATTGGTGCGGGTATCGGCATCCTGCTCACGTTCCCGGTTGCGCAGGGATTTGCCGCCTCTCCGGCCGGCGCGGTGTTCGCGGCGTTCAACGTATCGTCCACGACTGTCATTATGCAGGTGGTGTGCGCGTTCGTTGTCGGCTTCGTGGCGGCGCTGGTGCCAGGCTGGCGTAGCGCCAATATCAAGATCGTCGACGGGTTAAGGCACGCGGGATGAAGGTCCCATTCTCGTATGTCTTTCGCAATCTCTGGACACGCAAGCTAACCACTGCGCTAACCGCCGGGGGAATGGCGCTGGTGGCATTTGTATTCGCCGCCGTGCTGATGCTCGATGCGGGCCTCAAGCAGACAATGGTCGGTACCGGCAGTTTTGACAACGTCATGTTCATCAGGAAAGCCGCGGAAACAGAGATCCAGAGCGGCGTATCGCGCGAGCAGGCTTCACTAATAGAGAGCCTGCCGCAAATCGCGCGTGACGCCGATGGGCGTGCGATGGTGTCGAAGGAAGCGGTGGTGTTGACGTCATTGACCAAGCGCGGTCAGGACAAACTCTCCAACATCGTCACGCGTGGGTTGCCGCCGATGGGTGTGACCTTGCGTCCACAAGTAAAAATAATGCAAGGCCGCATGTTTCGGCCGGGGTCTTCCGAGATCGTGGTCGGTCGCAGCGTGTTCGAGGAATTCGATGGCGTAGCGATCGGCCAATCGTTACGATTTGCGCAGCGGGATTGGCTGGTGGTCGGCATGTTTGATGGTGGCAAGAGCGCGTTTGATTCCGAGGTCTGGGGCGATAGCGAACAATTGATGCAGGCGTTCCGCCGCACCGGGTACTCGTCAGCAATCGCGCGGCTGGCTGACAGCAACTCTTTCGACGCGATGAAGGCGCTGGTCGACGGCGATATCCGGCTGACCGTTGAGGGCAAGCGCGAGCAATTATTTTACGAAGACCAGTCGCGTGCGCTGTCGACGTTTATTTCGATACTTGGCACAGTGTTGTCGGTGATATTTTCACTGGGCGCGATGATTGGTGCGGCGATCACGATGTATTCCGCGGTGGCGATGCGCACGGCCGAAATCGGTACGTTGCGCGCGTTGGGATTTAGACGGCCTTCAATACTTGCGGCGTTTTTGCTGGAGTCGTTGCTGCTGGCACTCGTTGGCGGCATCGCCGGATTGCTGTTCGCCACATTCCTGCAATTCATTTCAATCTCGACGCTGAATTTCCAGTCGTTCTCCCAACTCGCGTTCGGATTCACACTCACGCCGGGTATCGTCGTGAAGACGCTGTTGTTTTCGTTGGTGATGGGTTTTGTCGGCGGATTTCTGCCGGCGATGGAGGCGTCACGGCTGAAGATAGTGGATGCGTTGCGGGCGGCGTGATTTTGAGTATTGCCCCCTTTGCAAAGGGGGGTTGGGGGGGATTTTTCGGTGCTCGCCATTTTTCAACGGCAGTAAAATCCCCCTCGGTCCCCCTTTAGAAAAGGGGGAAGAATCCTAAATAGGCACCTCAAGATTGTCGATAAGGCGGGTGGCGCCAAGGCGTGCAGCAGCAAGCACCACGAGCGCGTGATCATTGATAGACGGCGGCAGTAGATCGCTCTGGCGACGGATCACGACGTAATCGGGCTGCCAGCCTCGCGCGGCAAGCATCGTTTGTGCGTGTGATTCGAGCGCTGCAAAATCGCGCTCGCCTTTTTGCAACGCTGATTTGATCGACCGCAACGCAGCACTGAGTTGCGGCGCTTCCGCGCGCTCCGCCGGCGTCAGATAGCCATTGCGCGAAGACAACGCCAGGCCATCTTCCGCCCGAACTGTTTCGGCCAGGTACATTTCAACAGGCAGATTCAACTGCCCCACCATGTTGTCAAGTACGCGGCACTGCTGGTAATCCTTTTTGCCGAACACCGCGACGTGTGGCTGCACCATATTGAAAAGTTTAAGCACCACCGTCGCTACCCCGCGATAGTGCCCCGGACGCACTGCACCTTCGAGAATGTTTTGAATTTCAGGCGGCTCGACGAGAAAGGCCTGCGGCTCAGGATACATTTCTGATTCATCCGGCGCGAAAACAACATCGACGCCTGTTGTGCGACATTTATCGGAGTCATCATTCAGCGTGCGCGGGTATTTGCCGAAGTCTTCCTTCGGTCCGAATTGCAGCCGGTTGACGAAAATAGACACTACGACGCAGCCGTTCACACCCACCCGCTCACGCGCGATACGCATCAAGTCGAGGTGTCCCGCGTGTAGACTGCCCATGGTGGGCACAAACGCGATGAGCGATTCTGTTTTCAATCGTGCGCGCAGCGCAACAACCGTGTGAACAATATCCATGTGTGCAATCAGGCGGCGTTGATGTACTCGCGTACGCCGCGCAGGTTTTCGATACGCTTGATGAGCATGTCCATGTGTTCGCGGTTGTCGGCAAAATTGAACGGGTCGCTGTTTACAATCAGCAGCGGGGATTCGCGGTAATCGTAGAAGTGCTTCGTGTAGGACTCGGATAAACGCATCAGGTAATCTTCACTGATACCTTTTTCCATCGGCCGCGCTCTTCGTTGAATACGTGACATCAACTGGCCAACCGACGCTTGCAGGTAAATGACCAAATCCGGCGTGGGAGCCTGCGGCTTCAGGTGGTTGTAAAGCTGGGAGTAAAGATTGAATTCATTATCGTCAAGGGTGAGCTTTGCGAACAGCGCGTCTTTAGCGAGCATGTAATCGGCGATGGTCTTTTTCTCAAACAAATCGGGTTGCCGAACTGAGGCCAGCTGATTGACACGCTGAAACAGAAAGAACATTTGGGTTGAAAGCGCATGGCGTTTCATGTCGCGATAGAACAACGACAGGAAAGGATTGGCGCTTGGATCTTCGAGCAGTAACTCCGCGCGGTAATGCTCCGCGAGCAAACGTGCCAGCGTTGATTTTCCGCAGCCGATGGGGCCTTCTACGACGATATATCGATATTTCATGGGCTATCGGCCAAAGCCGGAAAACATTTGGCAAACTCCAGCACTGGCGTGCCTTTCAGGCCATTTATGCCTGAAAATACCCGCCAAATGGCGATCTACGTGTTTTATTGCTATGTGGTGCGTGGTCAGCAATTTATTACTACTCTTCATACTTCAGTGGTCCGACACCCGTCGTATCCAACATCGCCAGAAATTCTTTCGCGACACCCTTTCCCGGAATTTTTACGTCAGCCGCAATTTCGACCAGCGGCACCAGCACGAAGGCGCGCTCGTGCATGCGTGGATGCGGGACGGTGAGACCACGCTCGTTGATTTGCGAATCATTGAACATGAGGATATCGAGGTCGAGCGTTCGCGGTTCGTTCTTTTCTTCGCTGATGCTATTTCGATGACGACCGTGCTGCGCTTCGATTGCATGCAGACGCGCGAGGAAGTCGTGCGGCGAGAGCAAAGTTTCAATGCGCGCCACCGCGTTGACAAACTGCGGCTGATCGCGGCCACCGACCGGGGTGGTTTCGTAAAGCGTCGATACCTGCGCCAGCGCTGTCTCGGGCAGCTCGTCGATATCGCGCAGTGCGCGCTGCAGATGCATGGCCGGGTGGTCAAGGTTGCTGCCGAGTGCCACAAACACGGTCGAGCGGGGCAGGGATAAACTTGCGCCAGAAAATGTCACGGGGCACTCTCCGCAGAGGGGGGTTGTGCTGTCTCAATGGCGGAACCATCGCCGCTGTCCGCGGAAAATTTCTTCTTCCGGCGGCGGCGTTTCTTGTTCTTCGGCTCCTCATCCGGCAACAACATCGACTCACGCGTGGCTTCATCGGCAAACTGGAATCGCTCCCACCATGCTGCGATTTCCTTGTCTGCATCGCCGGCTTCTGCACGCAAGGCGTAAAAATCATAGCTCGCACGAAAACGCGGATGGGTCAGCGTGCGAAACGCCTGGCGTTGCGAACGATGTGGGAAGCGTGGTTGCGCCAGCCAAAGCTCCTTGATCAGCGGATCAAGACGGCGCGGAACGGCAAGTGTTTTGCGTTGAGTATCAAGTACGTCATCCATCGCTTCGTGCATCGCCTGCAATGGCCGCACGCCTTTGGCTTCGAGCGCGCGCCAGCGTTGCACCATCGGCCACCAAAACAATGCAGCAAACAGAAACGCCGGCGATACGCCCTTGTCCTGCGCGATGCGTTCATCTGTACGTTGCAACGCAAGCACCACAAACGCTTTTGCGGCGGGGTCATTGAATAATGTATCGAGCACCGGCAGCAGCCCGGAATGCAGGCCAAGCGCGCGCATTTTTTCGATGCCGTTGAGCGCATGTCCCGAAAACAGCAGCTTCTGCATCTCGTCGAACAGCCTGGCGGTCGGCACGTTATCGAGTAGTGGCCCGAGTTCCGCAATCGGTGCCTCGGTCGCAGCGTCAATCGTGAAACCCAATTTGGCGGCGAGGCGCGCGGCGCGCAACATGCGCACCGGGTCTTCGCGATAGCGAGCCGATGGATCACCGATCATGACCACGCGCTTCTTTTTAATATCAGCGAATCCGTCCACGACATCCCAAACTTCCTCGCGCTCCGGGTCGTAGAAAAGCGCATTCATGGTGAAGTCCCGGCGGATAGCATCCTCTTCCTGATTGCCGTACACGTTATCGCGCAGCAAGCGGCCATGCTCATC
>JANNRY010000028.1:0-2260 GCA_031401935.1 Betaproteobacteria bacterium
TCACTGATACCTTCAACGTAAACATCGGTGGACGCTACACCAGCGACAATCGTGAGGCAAGAATCTTCAAAAGGAACTACCTCGGATTGACGGGCTCACCTACGCTTGGAAATCCAGCCGCGTTTGGGCTGGCAACGAATACGGATTTGAATAAGAGCGACTTGAATCGTACTGATACGAAATTCACGCCCAAAGTCGGCTTCGGCTGGAAATTTGCGCCTGAACACAATCTTTATGCGTCTTATTCCGAGGGTTTCAAGGGCGGATTCTTCGATCCACGTATGGATCTGGGCGGAAACCCAACCAGCGCGCTATCGCTTGTAAAACGAAAAGGTGTTGAACCAGAAGAAGTCAAATCCTACGAGATGGGCCTGAAATCCACGTTCAATAGCGGACGCTTTCAGACCAATGCAGCTGTGTTTTACACCGACTACACGAACGTGCAGATCCCAGGTTCAGTTCCTACGTTTGATGCTGCTGGAAACGTCAACGGTTTCGCCGGAAACGTGACCAATGCTGGCAAGGCCGATATTAAGGGTTTCGAACTCGAGGCGCTTGCACGTGTGACCGACTCATTCACAGTGAGCGGCATGGTAGGTTACATCGACGCCAAGTATAAAGAATGGATCGTCGCCAACGGCTTAACCGGTGCTGCGGCAGCTCTCATCAACGTTGCAAGCGCTGCAGAATTCCAGAACACGCCGAAGAACACAGCCAGCATCACGGCGACATACGAGTGGCCGATGGCGTTTTTTGGCCGGGCCGGTGGATTCGCATTGTCAAGCACGCTCTCCCACAAGAGCAAGGTGAATCAGTTTGAGTTTGTGCGCCTGAGCGGCGCGGCTGCACTGGACGCTGCCGTATCTCAAAACGTGCAACTGGTGCAAGAGGGTTACTCGCTGTGGGATGCCGGTCTGGTGTGGACCAGCAAGGACAGCAAATTGCAGGTCGCGCTGAATGGGCGCAATCTCGCGGATAAGCGTTATAAGGTGGCGGGCTACGCTTTCGGCGCGTTCTCCAACTCCATCACGACGTTCTACGGCGATCCGCGTATCGTCAAAGCGTCCGTCACACTGAAGTTCTAACGCAAACGGCGACAGCAACAAACGTCGCCGGATTTACTTTGTGGTC
Source organism: Betaproteobacteria bacterium (assembly GCA_031401935.1). Taxonomy (GTDB): domain Bacteria; phylum Pseudomonadota; class Gammaproteobacteria; order Burkholderiales; family Usitatibacteraceae; genus UKL13-2. Next base: position 1,132 of record JANNRY010000028.1, read on the forward strand.
GGCTTCTTGCCTTGCGTGCAAACGCTACGGAAGCCGGCGGCACAGTATTCGACCATACGCGGTTCAATCGATGCGAGATCATCCGAGCGGCAGAGCCCGCCGCTAACGCGGTCGAGTCGTCCAGTACGCGAAAGCGCTAGCGTGAGTGCCCCGGTCAAAAAATGAAAGCACCAGTACAGTTCTTCTTCGCGGGTATCCGGGAGTGCGCGTTTGACAACCGTGATCAGCCGATGCACGAGCGGATCGAAATACGACATGATGGAAGGAGCGACATGGGACGCATCGTTGTTGACCAACGCGATCAGGCGGAAATAATTCTTCCAGCCATCGTCGCCATTGCGGGCGCGCTCCAACAGTGGAATCACGAACGCGGCAACAGCGCCCTCAACGGTGGCTTTGTCGCCATGCGTGGCTTCGTAAGTGTCAAACACTTCCATACGCTCAGAAAAAACCAGCTCAGCGCGACGCTCGAGAACTGCGTCGAACAAACCTTGCTTGGTCGCAAAATAATAGTGCGCAAGCGCAGCATCAACATTGGCCAGAATCGCCACTTCGCGCATCGTGACCCCGTCAAAACCGCGCTTCGAAAAGAGATCTTCGGCAGCATCAAGAATTCTGTCAGCCGCATCAATATTCCCGTCTGCCTTGCGTGGACGTCCTACTGTCGCCCGCTTCGGCTTCACTCTCGATTTTGGCGCACGCTTGCTCACAGGCCGCGCGGCTTTGCTATTGTCGCGCGTTATCTTCATTGGCTCTCACGCATCAAGTTTCCCACCCCTGACGGTGTGATGCGCCGCTACCTTGCTTGCACGCATTTTATTCGTCCATTACTCATTTCGAATTTTTTTCATTTTAATTCTTTTCGTCTCCACTCATGAACTATATCGATGTCTTTTACCAGAGCGAGGATGGCCTTCGTCTCTACGCGCGCGATTACCCTTCTGCCGTTCCGGATGCACCGGTGATTCTGTGTTTGCCGGGGCTGACGCGAAACAGCAAAGACTTTGTAGTGCTCGCCAATATGTTGCAGCAGAATTATCGCGTAATCTGCCCGGATCAGCGCGGACGAGGTCGCTCCGCGCGCGACACCGATGCTGCTCGGTACCGCCCCGATCAATATGTGCTCGAC
>JANNRY010000029.1:0-2722 GCA_031401935.1 Betaproteobacteria bacterium
GCACTGGAAAAATACCAGGCAGGTCGTCCAGACGGCTGCGGAGCCACCGAACCACGGCAGAATTTGCTTGGCGATGACCGGCTGAACCAAAAACAGCAGGAAAGCCGAAACGAATACGGTGAGGGCGTAGAGGATCATGCGCGAATTGTCGCATGCCGCGCTCCATTTGCTCTCTCGCCAACGGTTAAAATCGGGCAACTAAAACAACACACGGCGACTTGCCGCGTAACTCATGCAAACCGCCCGTTCTGCTTTTATTCAAGGCCTGCGTGATCAGGTGCCGTTTATTCTCGGCAACATCCCATTTGGGCTGATTACCGGTGCGGCCGCGATTACCGCTGGCGTCGATCCCTGGCTCAGCATGGCGATGTCGGTCATCATGTTTGCCGGCGCTGCCCAGTTGGCCGCTATTTCGTTGCTCGCGCAACATGCGCCCGGCGGGATCATCGTACTCACCGTGCTGGTGGTGAATCTGCGCATGATGATGTACAGCGCCGCGAGCGCACCGTATTTTCGCAAGACGCCGAAATTGCGGAAGTGGCTGTTTGCCTACCTGCTCACGGATCATGCTTTCGCGCTGCTGACGACCAAGTTTGACAAACGCGATGTGCCGACCCATGTCGATGCGTACTATTTCGGCGTCACGGCCACCATGTGGCTAATTTGGCAGGCGAGTGTCGCCGTCGGCGTATTTGCCGGCACACTCGTGCCTGCAAAGTGGTCTTTGGACTTTGCGATTCCGCTGGTGTTTCTTTCTTTGCTGTTGCCGGCCTTGCGCACCGGAAGCCATTGGGCCGCGGCGATTGCGGCGGGCGTGGCGGCGGCGTTTTGTACCGTATTGCCACTCAAGCTTGGCTTGGTCGCGGCGGCAGTCACCGGAATCATTGCCGGCGTACTGGTTGAGCGCGGAGCCGTTGCACGCACCAAGGCAAATCCAGGGGCGGAAGCATGAACGGCACCGGCATATGGTTGACCGTCATATTTTGTGGCTTGGTCACTCTCGCAATTCGCGCATCTTTTATCGTGCTGCCGCCGGATACGAAAGTGCCGGGGTGGCTCAATGGCGGCTTGAAGTACGTAGCCGCTGCGGTGCTGCCAGCATTGATCGTGCCGGACGTATTTTTTCGCGATTTGATGCCTGGACACGTGGTAAACGCATACCAGATCATCGCCGCAACGCTGGCCGCAATGGTTGCGCTAAAGACCAAGAGTACCTTTGGCACGCTCATGACAGGTATGGCAACGCTGTGGCTGCTGAAATGGTGGGGGCCATTATTCTAGGGAAGGTCTGATTAAGTCCACCGTCTCGAAGCTTCATGCGTTAAGTATCGAGTCGAAACGAGTGGGAATGTATTGATGATGAAACAACAATCTTTTGGTGTGCTGACCTGGTTTGAGAAACATCGCAAGGTGACACGGCGGGCGCAGTTTCTCGACGAAATGAATCAGGTGGTTCCTTGGGCGCGTTTGCTGGCGCTGATTGAGCCGCACTACCCGAAGGCTGGCAATGGTCGTCCGCCGAAGGGATTGGAGATCATGCTGCGGATGTATTTTCTGCAGCACTGGTTCAATCTCTCCGACCCGGCCGTCGAGGAAGCGCTCTACGACTCGCTCGCCATGCGCGCATTTGTTGGTGTTGATCTCGGGCGCGACGCCGCCCCGGACGAATCGACGGTACTGAAGTTTCGCCATCTGCTGGAGGAACATCATCTGGGTGATCGCCTCTTCGCCGAGGTCAATGCCTATCTGGCCGAGCGCGGGATGAAGGTCAACGGTGGCACCATCGTTGACGCCACCATCATAGCCGCGCCCCCTTCGACCAAGAACGAGGACAAGAAGCGCGATCCGGAGATGCACCAAACCAAGAAAGGCAACCAGTGGTACTTCGGCATGAAGGGTCACATTGGCGTCGACAGCAAGACCGGTCTGATCCATTCGGCAGCCGTCACGCCCGCCAATACCCACGACAGCCAGGTCATCGAGCACCTGCTGCACGGCAATGAAACCAAGGTATGGGGCGATTCGGCCTATTCGGGTCAGGGCGAGAAGATCAAGGCGAAGGCACCCCGGGCGCAGGACATGACCAATGAAAAGGGTCGGCGCAACGCGCCGCTGACCGACCGTCAGAAGGCCAAGAACAAGACCAAGTCGAAGGTACGTGCTGCGGTCGAGCATCCCTTCCTGACCATCAAGCGGATATTTGACTTCAGCAAAGTTTGCTACCGCGGGTTGGAGAAGAATGCGCACCGCTTCTTCGTGGCCTGCGGACTGGCCAATCTGCATCGGGCGCGCCGACACTTGATGCGACAAGACAGGAGAGGTGCGCCCGCAACGGCATGAAGTGCGGAAAACCCGGCAAAAACGGCACGAATTCGCCTGCTTCCGCGAGAAAAAAGCGCGTCTTCGTTCACAAAATGCATCTCGATTTGATATGACCGATTTGTCAATCAAAATCCTGACTTGATCAGACCTTCCCTAGCGTTGTCATTTCTACAATCGTTGGCTTCGACGTCACTACGATCATGATCCTGCTCACGTCGTTGTGGGCCGCCGTTGATTCGTCAAAGCTTCAGCTAAAGCGATACAAGTCCGGCATTGCCTACGGGCCGGTTGTGCTCTTCCTTGGGTGCGCACTGCTATGGATTGTTGGCTTTCCCTGGTACTTGATCATGCGGTACAGAATAAGGACCGGGACCGCTATGTTGAAAGATGGAGTTGTGAC
>JANNRY010000030.1:0-9251 GCA_031401935.1 Betaproteobacteria bacterium
AGTCGCCATGATTTCCCGGCAATGCTGGCGAACCGCGTTGGCGTTCAGCAATGCCGACGCTGGATGCGATGCGGGCACTGGTGTATGCCAGCCGGTCAAGTTGGCATCAACTTCTGCCACGTTCACTCTTCCAGCCCGCGACCTTTTGCCACAGTCAGCTCTTCAGCATCTGGCATGTAGTTGGTGAAATAACCGGCCGCTTTCTTGGCATCCATTTCGACTTTGGCATCGGCTGGAATCAATTCATCCGGAATCGGTACGCGTTCCACGACTTCAATGCCTTGTTCAACGAGCGCGCCGTGTTTCATGTCGCTCATCGATGCCCAACGGTCGATGCGGGTGATGCCCAGCCAATGAAACACGTCGGGCATCAATTCCTGAAAGCGCATATCCTGCACGCCGGCCACGCATTCAGTGCGGGCAAAATAGGTTTCAGCGCGGTCACCACCGGGCTGGCGTTTGCGTGCGTTGTAGACCAAGAATTTGGTGACTTCACCGAGTGCCCGGCCTTCTTTGCGGTTGTAAATCACCAGACCAACACCGCCTTGCTGCGCCATGTCGATGCAGACTTCGATGCCGTGGGCGAGATACGGACGGCACGTACAAATGTCGGAGCCGAATACGTCCGAGCCGTTGCATTCGTCGTGCAGACGGCACGCCACTTTTGTTTCAGGCTTGCCCAGCTTGGCCATGTCGCCAAAGAAATAAACCGTCATCCCGCCGATGGGCGGCAGAAACACTTTCAGGTCGGGGCGCGTCACCAGTTCCGGAAACATGCCGGCGGTCTGTTCAAACAACGCGCGCCGCAACACACTTTCCTTCACCTTGAACCGATTCGCGAGGCCCGGCAAATACCACACGGGATCGATCGCCGCCTTCGTTACTTTTACGTCGCCGTTCGCTGTGAGTATATCGCCGTCGGGTTTGAGGCGACCGGCAACAATGGCGGCTTTCAATTCCGGCATGTTGATGTGCGCTTTGGTGATCGCAATGCTCGGGCGAACATCGGCACCCGCCGCGATTTCAGCCGCGAACGCCGCCGACACCAAATGTCCCCACGGATCCATCGACACAATTTTGTCCGGGTCACCCCATTGCGGATGCGGGCCGACCAATTCAGCCGGTGCGGTGTTGGTTAAGTCAGGACGATGATCGCGTTGCAACGCACCGGACGCAACTGCGAGCGCGCGATACACGGCATATGCGCCCGAGTGTGTGCCGATGGCGTTGCGTTGCGAAAGATCAGTAAGGCTCGCGATCACGGGACCGCGCTCGGTCGGGTTCAATGCGCCCCAGTGGACGTCAAAAAAAGCACCACGCTTATGCGCCTTGGGGTGCGAGGAAAGAACGATGTGGTCCGACATGCGGCGTCTCCAAAGCTGACTGGTTGGTCAGGACTGTAACGCAAATTCAGCTTGTGGTGAGAAATCTGGTGTCCGTTGATGCGAGTCCACCACAAACAATGCAGATCGCCATTCGGCGGGCATGTCCGGGGCTAAACAGCCTGCAAAGCCCGCCGATGCTTGTGTCTCGGATAGTGGCGTGCCTGAAAGTGCAAGGCGTGTGGCTTTTGAATTGTTGTCACGCGCCCGTCCCTATTATTCGATGTTGGGCTTGATGAAACCAGCCCAACCTACCGCACTTTATTCGGTTCATTCCGCTACCCAAACCCCCTTCTCGTTAATCAAAGTCTTGTTTTGTTTTGTAACTAAAAGATAGCCAGAGTCCCATACGTTGTAAGTAATTTTTCCGCTCATAAACTCATACCCCCAGAAAGTACACGGCGTGCCATCCTTGCACGTTGAGTGAATCGTCCTCCCCCAGAGAATAATTGTTTTGCCAGTCTTTTTCGATTTCCCTTCGTATTTGATTTCGTTGCAAACAACCCAGTCTTCAGGGCATCGACGGTCTATGGTGACGGTAAATGATTTCGTTTCAAGGGTTCGCACTTGCCCTAACGCAGAGTTGCCGACACCAAGCAAAAAGATCATACAAATCATTGCCGATCTAGATTTCATCCGTTCAACCTCATGATTTTTTCACTTCCCGTTGATCGCCCGCCTGAATCGCCGTCACACACCTGACCGCTGTAGCGGCGCTTTTAATACTTCTGTGAGCGTATTGAGTGTGTCCGCCAAATGCGCTTTCGCTTCTTTGCTCATCGGCTTGGCCATTGCGCCGCGAATTTGCGCCACCAGTTGCACCGCGTTCTCGCGTTGCAGGCTGCCCACATCGGCGGGCGTGCGCGCACCGGGGCGCAAGAGCGCGTTGGCGATGCGCTTGACGTGTTCGCGCTGCAGGTTACGACGCATCATGCGAATCTCGGCACCCGTGCGCAGCTCACTCCAGATCGCCGCTTGCAGAATGTCGTAGAGCTCGGACAGCTTCAACAGCCGCGTACCGTCGGAAACTTTCTCGGCCGAATTGAGCAATCTGGCGGCGACTTGATCATTCATCAAATAATCAAGCACCGATGTCTGCACGTTGAGCACCGCCGAGCCGATGGAAAAATCAGGATTCGCCGGTCGCTCGAAGTGATCCATGCCGATACGGCTCAGGAATTCGGGCGTGAAGCGAAAGCTTGTCGTGTCGAATAGATCTTTGGTGAGCAAACTCAACGCCTCCCGCTGCCGCGCAGCGGGTGTTGGTTCGTATAGCGGCCGACTGCTACCGGCACGATCGCGAAAGTGCGCCACCCCGCCGACGTACTTCGCCGCCAGCGGCGCGACTCTGGCGAGCTCGCCGAAACCGTACTGGAGTGTCATCGCCAGCTTCTCATAGCTTTCGCCGGGTTTCAATTTGCGATTCTGCGCACGGTCCCACATTTCGCGATTGAGCGCCATGCGCCGTTTGTAATACTCGATCGGGTCGCTGCCGATATCGAAGCGATTCACGTCAGGATCGATGCCGATGGAGGTCGCGCTGCCACCAGCGTCATCATCGGTGCCATAAGCGAGCGCGGGTTCGGTGGAACGCGCGGCGATTTTTTCCAATTCCGCCGCCTCGCGCGAGGGCTCGATCTCGCGGTACGCATATTCGATGGCCCAATAATCATATGGTCCAAGCGTGGTGTTGATCATGTCGCCCTGCTTGATGCCGATGGGCGCGACATTGAAGGCGAGATATTCCATGATCGATCCGGCCATACCGTTCTTCCTCGTGAATTCGGGGTCTTCGAGTTGCTTCAGCGAGTAGATCGCTGAGCCGCGGAAATTGTGGCGCAGCCCAAGGGTGTGGCCGACTTCATGCATTACATTGCGACGCAAACTTGCCTGCGCCAATGCTTCCGCTCCGGGCCCGTCCGGTTCCATGCCGCGTGCTTCCAATAGTTCCATCGTGTATTGAAAATCATGTGCGCTGTGTTCGGCGTGGTCACAGATGAGAGTCGCGGCATGGTCGCCGCCGGATTGTGTGCTGAACGTTTCAGCCTTGCCCATCTCCTCGCGCGCAAGGCGTCGGCCCAGACGCGTGAAGCCGTCTCCGGTGGCGATATCGGCATCGAGAATTTCACCGGTGCGCGGGTCCATGTGCGAAGGGCCGATCGCGAAGCCCCCGTCTGCACCTGTGAACCAGCGAATCGAAGCGTGACGTGAATCCATCGTGTCAAAGTCGTCTTTGTCTGTTTGCTGTTTCACGACGATGGCATTCTTGAAGCCAATTTTTTCAAATGCCTTGTTCCACTCCAGCACGCCCTCCGCCACGGCGTTGCGGTATTTTTGCGGGATGCCTTTATCAAGCCAGTAAACGATGGCCTGCTTTGGTTCAGATAACGCAGCCGCAGGATCGCTCTTTTCCAGACGCCAGCGTTTGACGATGTGTGAGCGGCGTTTGACGACGGTGTCATCGGTGTAATCGACGCGCGACGACACAAAATGGCCGATACGTTCGTCAGCCACGCGGGTGCGCATCGGCTCGGTCGGCAGCTCGGCGAAGTTATAGTAAAAGCCGACGAACAAACTGCGCGGATCGGGTGTCGCAGTCGGTGGCAGCGTCGGTGGGACGGGCGATGGCGTGAGCGGTGGTGCGGACAATTTGGGCACCGAGAAATGCGCATCGACGTGAATGCCGGTGAGCGCTGCGGAATTATTCACGCGACCGAAGCTGGTGTTGCGGACGTCCAGCGCGAACGGCAATCGAAACGCCGTTTCCAGCCGCGTGAGATAGCCGGGAATATCGGTGAACAGCAGCGCGCTCGCATCGACCAAAATTGCCTTGGATTCAGGATGCGGCGTGGATGCAGCAGCCGCGCTAGCGAGCAGACTATCTGAGAACGATTGCGACACCGAGTGCGCCTGAGGTGTGCCGGGCTGCGCAAAATATTCGGTGTTCTTCGCGATCAATTGCACCTGATTGCCAATGCGACGAAACGACACCAACGCCGAGCGGCCCATCTGGCTGCCATACAAACCGCGCTCGCCGATGCTTTGCGGAATGTTGTAGCTGAAGAAAAACAGCTTGTTGAATTGTTCGGGTTTGATGGACAGCCAAATCTTGTCGTCCTTTTGATAGAGCGTAAAAAAACCGGCGATCTCTTTACTGTCCTTGATGATGTCGCGATATGGGCGCGGCGCCGCAGCAGGAGCCGGCGGCGCAACGGGCGCTGGTGTCGCGATGGTCAGATTGATGGGCGGCGTTGCTGACGTGGTTGTGACTGGGGGAGTGGGTGCGGGTGTTGGCGCTTGCGCATGCGCGGTGAGCGCCACACTGATCGCGACAGTGAGAGTGTTCAGCAGCAGCGCGCGGGATATTGGCATCACATTCGGCATGGCATTCTTTCGGTTCGATGGATTGGATGTCAGCAACTTACGTGCTTGAGGTGTCGATTGGGCACACAAGCAAGACCGCATTTTCCGATGGATCGCCTTTGCGCGCAAATGTGCTGCGCGCGGGATTCGCGATGGACGATTTGATGGCAGGTTGCGCGCAAGAGATACCGTGTAATTTGCGAACTTCTAAAAACTACCGTTCGTGCCCGTCGAAGCACACATGGGCTGACCCATTGACTCAACGCGGCCCCATGAGCCCTTCGACGAGCTGAGGGCGAACGGAAATTGGTTTCGCGCCGGCCAATTTCGCAAACTCTAGCAATGGCGAGGCTTTTCAGCCATTTTATCGGAGTGATGTACTTGAAGTACCTACAGAGCAAGGTCCCGGCTCGCCCGAAGAAAACGTAACCACACCTGAGTTGGTTTTTGAAGCGGTAAAGGCAGAGCTACTTAGCTCATTTTGTGATTCTTCCGTTGACGGGTTAACTCTTGATAAATTTCGGGCTCAAGCAATAGCTGCTCGCGTATGCGAGCGCCTATCCTGTGCTCAGTAGTGAGCATCGAATGGAATTGAGTTGCGTAAGTGATTCGCTTTTCAGCCCTTGCCATAATTTCTTCAAAGTCTGCTCTCATATAGACCATCGGGTCCGCGTCAATCGCTTCTGGCAATAGCCCTAGGCCACCGGGAGTATTTTTCGCGTGTACTGCAAGCTCTTTCCAGTGTGTTTTTGCTGGTAGGAGAAGTAGCGCATCTGGAAATTCCGCTGCATATCCCCAGTTGTCATGGGCTAGTCTGTTGCGATCTTTGATAACGGAGTCCGCCAGGGTGAGAATTGATGAAAGTAGGTAGCAGTCATCAATAGACAGTTTATGCCGCGCCGCAGCGCGTATAGCCTCGTTTTGGCCATTCGTGCTTATCAGTAGTGTGTACATGGCAATTCCAACATCGGCGCTGGAACCAAGAAGGTAAGTGAAGCAAATCGCAATCCTCGATTGCATAAAAGAGGTTGCCCCGATAACCTTGGCGACAAGCGCCGCTAATTCAGGCTGTTTCGCAATAGTGTCGGGACCATATTGACTGCGGTATTCTCGGCAATAAGAACTTGCTGGTTGTGGCATAGAAGTCCCATGAAAAAAACTTCAGAGAATCAATCGGAACAAACACCCGTTCCACTCAATGATGCCCTAAAGCGGCCCCATTTCCCCCGACCATGGCCGCTTTTCCACGCTGGCGATTGTGGACATTCGATAAGCGACTGAGGCCAGATTGAGGCTGGTTTGCGAACGGTTTACGCGCAGCGGGCATTTTGACTCGCATTGTCTTGGCGATTGATTTATGTACCAGATAAGGTACAATCACCTATGGCAAGCACACCCAGACTCAATGCCGCCTTTTACGCCACTTCAAACGGCAACGAGCCCGTGCGCGAGTGGTTGAAGTCGCTGCCGAAGCAGGATCGGCGTGCAATCGGCGAAGACATTGCTTACGTTCAATTCAAATGGCCCATTGGCAAGCCGCGCGTAGATCATTTGCGCGGTGCGATCTGGGAGGTCAGAACGTCGCTCGGTAATCGGATCGGGCGTACGCTGTTTGCCGTGGACGATGGCACGATGTTGCTCTTACACGGCTTTATTAAGAAGACGCAGCAAACCCCTGCCAGCGAAATCGCGCTGGCCGAAAAGAGATTCAAGGAGTATCAACATGGCAAAACGTAATCCGCATGTCGGTTCAAATTTTGATGACTTTCTCAAAGAGGAGGACATGTATGAAGCGGTTCAGGCCAAGGCGCTCAAACGTGCGCTGTCAGAACAAATTGAAGAGAGTATGCAGGCCGCCAATATCTCGAAGGTAAAAATGGCGGCGCTGATGGCAACCAGTCGATCGCAACTGGACCGCGTGCTGGATCCTGACAATACGTCGGTTCAGCTCGATACGTTGATGAAAGCCGCGAGAGCGGTCGGCAAGACGGTGGAGATCAAATTCAGAAATGTGAAGAAGGCGGCGCACGCGTAGTTGGCCCTTGTCTCTAACGTAACCCTGGACCTCACGCACAATGCCAACACAAGCTCCCATCTGGAGATTCGCCGCCAGCCCTGCCGTCCCTTTCTTTCTGGTCATTGCGCTAGCCGTAATCTTTGCCGCCATGTGCGCCATAGGCGTGCTGGGTCCGACCATGTTTCGTCCGTTGCTGCCACTGAGTTTTGTGCTCATGGTTGCCATGCCGTGGGTGCTGATGACAGCCGAAGGTCGCCGACAGATCGGCCTCACGTGGCCGCCGCGCGGTAAATGGTTCATCCTGGCAATGATCTTCGGTGCGCTATCCGCAGTGGCGTGTTTTGCACTCGGCTACGCCATGTTTGGCGGCAGTACCGACAACTGGTTCGTGAGCATCGCCAACAACTATCGCGGCATCATGGACACCAGCAATTTTTCTGTTGCGAAGCTGCACCTCTTTTTCACCTTACCCGCCTTGCTCTTCAGCCCCATCGGCGAAGAAATCTTCTTCCGCGGACTGCTGCAGCGTGCGCTTGAAGAGCGGTTTAGCGTCGCCGCGAGTACATTGGCCGAGTGCGCCGCTTTCGGCGTTGTGCATCTCTGTCATCACGGCCTTCTGCGCGAAGCTACTGGCCTCACACTATTGCCAGCGTCCGGCGCACTGTGGGTCTTGCTGATGTTTGCGGCCGCAATGTTGTTCGCCTGGCTCAGAAAGCGTAGCGGCTCGCTGTATCCGGCGATGGTGTCACACGCGTCGTTCAACCTGGCAATGAACGTGACGATCTTTTCGGTGTTGTGGCAGCTCGCCCATTAAATTTGAGGAATCAAAGGGGTCACACTGATCCCCGATAGTCCGCGTATATTTGAGGCCGTCTCAAACAATATGCATGGAGCGAAAATGAATGTTCTGATGCGTACTATTGGCAAGCTGCTGGTAGCGCTGTTCCTGGGCGTGGCGTCTCTCGGTGCGATGTCGCAAGCCCCCGCCAACGGTGGCGTCCAGATTGTGCCGGCGCAACCGACTTCGGCAGACAACGTCTTTCTCCAGATTCCGCTCAGCTGTGGTATCGAACCACTGTTAGGTAGCGGCTACCGCACAAGTGCCGTCAACGGCAAGATTCGCATTGATCTATTCTTTGACAGACAGGGGCCATGCCCGGCCTTTGCCGGGCCATTGCCAAGGTTGAATATTGAAATTGGGCGCCTTCCGGCTGGTGCCTATTTGATCGATGTCGTTCAGAGCAGGCCGGTCAGTTTTGAGGTGGTGTTCACGCCGATCGCGACCAATATGCCACTCGCTGTCACCGATCACCGCTTGACCAAAACAGCGCCTGCGGTGCTGGTTAATTATTCCGACCATTGGTGGGATCCGAGCAACCCCGGTGCCGGCCTCTTCATCTGGCAGGACGCGCGCGATCAACTTCTCGCGGCCTGGTTCACTTACGGTGCCGATGGAAAACCTGCCTGGTACACCATTCAGGCGGGCACATGGACAACCGCGACGCGCTACGAAGGCAAGCTGGTGCAAACGAACCGACTTCCCAACGCAAGTCTCCCACCGCCAACCGAGCCCGTCGGACCGACTGCCTCGCAGTTGGTCGGAACGGCGACGCTGGACTTCGGTGGCAATGACGGCGCGATTGCCGGAGTATTTACGTACAAGTTTGACGTCGCCGGTGCCGTAGCCCGCAGTCACAACATTCGGCGCTTCAACAAATAGCGTTTTCGTTGACGCGAAGCACACCTGCTGCGGGGCATGGAGTCAATGGTCGAATTGCTTTCCGCCGGAAAAATCTGTTGGCACGAGGAGACCACATGCGAATTCCCCACCAGGTGAGATCGTCGCGAGCGGTCGCTATGCGTAAGCGATCTTCAATCTGATTGCGACGGCAAGCAATCGTTTGTCTCGCGTGTAGAGCGTGCAGGCGTCCAGCAGCGCGGACGCGATCAAATGTGCGTCAATCAAGCCGATACCGAGCCCCATGAGCTTCCGATTTTCGACAACATGCAGCAACTCCATTTCGTCGGCGACCGTCGCCTGCGGCAGATCCGATAGCAGTTGCAGAATTTCGGCGCGCGGCTTCAGGTTGCCAAGTGCAAGCTCGCCACGAACGAACGGGTGCATCAAGACACGACCGCTCGAGAGTAATTCGGCAAGCGAAGGATCGCCACGCCGAAAATGGTCAACCCATACAGAGGTATCGACAAGAATCATGCGGCAGCGCGCCGGCGGGGCGGTGCTTTCAGCGTTTTCTGTGTCCCGCTCAGACTCGCGAGGCGCCTCGCACTTTCACGCTGAATCAAGGCTTGCAGTCCCTCGTGAATCAGCAACGTACGTTCGGTGAGTCCTGTAACGAGCGCTGCTTGCGCCAGCAATTTGTCATCGATGTTAATGGTGGTTCGCACAATGTGTTCCTTTGTAGGAGAGAAAACGATCATGGAAATATAGCATCAAAATCCGCATCAAATGATGCCCAACGTCTACGGGG
>JANNRY010000031.1:0-5604 GCA_031401935.1 Betaproteobacteria bacterium
CCAACTCATTCGGAGACAGCACTTTGAAAATCGGATTCATCGGCCTCGGCCACATGGGCAACCCCATGGCCCGCAATTTATTGAAACACGGCCACACGCTGAAAGTCTTCGACGTAGTGCCCGATTTGGTGAAAAAGCTCACTGACCTCGGCTGCGAGTCAGCGTCTTCCCCAGCGGTCTGCGCGCAGGGTGTCGAACTTGTCGTCACCATGTTGCCTTCATCGCCGCATGTACGCTCGGTCTACACCGGTAAGGATTCCGGCATCCTCCACGGCGTACCAGCAGGCGTGTTACTCATCGACTCTTCAACGATCGATCCGCACACTTCGCGCGACGTGGCGATGGATGCGCGTGCGCACGGCAACAACATGGTCGATGCCCCAGTCTCTGGCGGTACAGGCGGCGCGGAAGCGGGCACGCTGACCTTCATGGTTGGCGGCGAGGCGGCAGATTTTGAAAAGGCCAAACCAATACTGCAGGCCATGGGCAAAAATATCGTCCATTGCGGCGGCGCGGGCAACGGGCAAGTCGCCAAAATTTGCAACAACATGATGTTGGCCATCGAGATGATCGCTACCGCCGAGGGCATGGCATTAGCGGCAAAACTGGGCATGGACCCGAAAGTGTTTGCTGGCATCGCCAATTCGTCGAGCGGACGTTGCTGGAGCTCGGATACCTACAACCCTTATCCCGGCGTGCTTGAAAATGCCCCTGCTTCGCGGGGCTACACGGGCGGATTCGGCTCGGATTTGATGCTCAAGGATTTGACGCTGGTAACGGAAGCCGCAAAGGCGGCAAAGCAACCGGTGATGCTGGGAGCAGCCGCGCAGCAGTTGTATCAAATGCATTCCACAATGGGAAATGGCGCGCTGGATTTTTCGAGCATCATCAAGTTGTACAAAAAGGATTGAGCAATGATTGAGCACGTTATCGAAGGCCACACCTGCATCATCACGATTGCCAATCCACCTGCGAACACCTGGACGCCTGAATCGCTGCTGGCGATGAAGCAACTCGTGGCGGAACTGAATGCGAACAAAAATATTTATGCGGCCGTTATTACCGGCCAAGGTGAAAAATTCTTTTCTGGTGGCGCTGATCTAAAGCGCTTTCAGGGTGGGGACGAAAAAAACGTCATTGCCGCGCGTGGATTTATTTCGCGATTCGGTGAGGCATTCGAGGCATTGATGAATGCGCGGTTCGTCACGATTGCTGCGATCAACGGCTATGCAATGGGCGGCGGACTCGAATGTGCGCTGGCGTGCGACCTGCGCATCGCCGAAACGCATGCGCAAATGGCGCTGCCGGAACCTGCGGTGGGGCTGTTGCCTGCCGGTTGCGGTACGCAGAATCTGCCGTGGTTGGTCGGTGAAGGCTGGGCCAAACGTATCATTCTCACCAACGAACGGGTGAATGCGGAAACGGCTTTACGTATCGGACTGGTGGAGGAAGTTGTTGAAAAAGGCAAGAGTCTGGACGCTGCGAAGGCGATGGCTGAACGCGTTGCGGGATTGAGTCCGAAATCAGTTGAATTCTGCAAGGCGTTAATCCATAACGCGCGCAATGGCGTGCCGCGCGGCGCGGGCCTGTCGCTGGAACGCGAACGCTTTATGGATTTGTTTGAGTTCGAGGATCAGCGTGAAGGCGTCACGGCGTTTCTGGAAAAGCGGAAGCCGCAGTGGAAAAATAGTTGAGGCTCACCTTTGCACTCGCCATTGAATCAAAGTAATACCCCCTCGCTTTAAGAATGGGGGTCGTGAAAAGTCCCCCTCCTCGCACATGCAAACATCCCACGCCAACGGTGAAGTCACCGTCGATATCCGCAATCACATCGCCCATCTCACGCTCAACCGCCCGCAAGCGCTTAATGCGCTCACCTACGAGATGATCAATTCAATAACCGCGCTCCTCAACGATTGGGTGCGCGACGATAACATCAACGCCATCATCATGCGTGGCGCAGGCGAGAAGGCATTTTGTGCCGGTGGTGACATCCGCGCGCTGTACAACACAGCCAGACAAGGCGACGGCAGCGAACAGCTTTTTTTCCGCGATGAGTACGCGCTTGATTTCTATATCCACCGCTATCTAGTCGACACCGGCAAACCTTGCCTCGCATGGATTGATGGCATCGTCATGGGCGGTGGCATGGGGATTTCACAGGGAGCCGTATTCCGCATCGTCGGTGGCCGAACGAAAATGGCCATGCCGGAAACTTCGATCGGTTTATTTCCAGACGTGGGCGGCAGTTATTTCTTGTCGCGCTGCCCCGGTGCGCTTGGCTTGTATCTCGGGCTGACAGGGCAAGTCATCAACGCGGCGGATGCGCTCTATACCGGCCTTGCCACGCATCACATTGCGTCCGAATCGGCATTTGAATTCGACTACGCACTTGATAGTTTGGTCGACTGGGAAGCAGGGCCAATCGTTGCCATGCGCGATATCGTTCAAAAATTTGCCAGTGCACCGATCGAGCAGGGAAAACTACGCGGATTGCGTGACGCCATCGAGCAGCATTTCAGTGGCCAGGCCAATGTTGCAGCCATCATCACCTCTCTCGACAATCAAACCGACCCTTCCCGTGCTGAGTGGGCAATAAATACGGCGGCATTGCTCAGGAAAAAATCTCCCACCATGCTGGAAGTAACAAAACAGCAGATCGAACGCGCGGCAACGATGAACCTCGCTGAGTGTTTTTGCATGGAGCTAAATCTCGTCAACGCCGCGTTTGCGCATGGTGATGTTATTGAAGGTATTCGCGCCTTGTTGATCGAGAAAGACCTCGCACCAAATTGGAAGCCGCCAACCTTGGCCGAGGTTTCAACAGACAGCGTCGAGGATTTTTTTCGGCCGCGTTGGGATAGTGAATCCCATCCACTGAAAGCATTGCAACTCGTCCAGCCAACATAACTTCATCACCTCGAGAAAAAATCATGCGCCTCGTTACCTATCAACTTCTCAATACGACCACGCTCAAAACCGGCATCATGATCAGTAAAGATGAGGTGCTGGATATCGTCGCTGAGTCTGCTGCGCGCGATTCAACTTTTCCTGTCAGCACGATGCTCGACATTATTTCTGGTGGAGACGCGGTCATGGCGGTGCTACGCGAGATTGAAGCCAATCCAAAAACCGCGCCAATCATGCTCAACAAAGCGCTACTGAAAGCGCCGATCCCGCGTCCGACAAAAAACGTATTTTGCGTCGGCTGGAATTACCTTGAACACTTCGCGGAAGGCGGCGCGAAGATGCAGGACGATCGCGTGCTACCGACGTGGCCGGTATTTTTTTCCAAAGCACCGACCGCAGTGAACGGGCCGTACGATGTGATTCCCTTCGACGCCAATGTTTCAACGCAACTTGATTGGGAAGTTGAACTCGGCGTCATCATCGGCAAGAGCGGCAAAAATATTTCTGAAGCCGATGCGATGAGCCATGTATTTGGCTACACCATCATCAACGATGTCACCTGGCGCGATGTTCAACGTCGCCATGGCGGCCAATGGGACAAAGGCAAGAGCCTCGACGGTACGTGCCCGATGGGGCCTTGCATCGTGACGGCGGACGCGCTCGATCACAACAATCTTCACCTGACCTGTCGCGTCAACAGCGTGACTAAACAGGATTCCAACACGAAGCATCTTTACTTCAAACTGCCACGATTGATTCACGATCTCTCGCTCGGTCAGACGCTGGAAGCTGGCGATATTATTTCCAGCGGCACGCCCGAAGGCGTTGGCTATGCGCGCACCCCGCCGGAATTTTTGAAAGTCGGCGATCTGCTTGAGACGGAAATTGAAGGTATTGGCGTGATGCGAAATCCGATTGGCGTTTATTAGCCCATGAATTTGCCGACGAGGCGCTGGCGCGAGGTCCTGCTGCTTGAAGCGTCTGGTTCGAGTCGAGCAGATCAATTCAGTGCTGGCCTGACCGGGGTTCGCGGGCTCGCGGTGATGATGGTGCTGTCGTTTCACTTGTTTGCGCTCGCGGGACCACGCGTGTTGTCGATCAATTTTGGCGGCTGGCAAATCACTTACCACTGGCTGATTACCTGTAGCTGGATGGGTGCAAACGTTTTCTTCGTGTTGTCAGGTTTTTTGCTGGCAATTCCGTTTGTGCGCAACATTGACGGTGCCGGTACAGAAGTTCTTGTTGCGCCGTATCTAATGCGACGCATCCGCCGCGTCGTGCCGGCTTATTGGTTTCAAATCATCGTTCTTGCCGTGATTCTCTTCTTCACCGCAAAAATTCCGGACTGGCTGACGATCATTCTGCATCTCACATTTATGCAGAATATCAGCGATGCATATGCGTTCGAGTTGAACCGTGTCTATTGGACACTGCCGACCGAGTTCGGTTATTACCTATTGCTGCCCCTGTTTGCAGCATCTGTAACCTTTTTCTCCTATCGCAAACGCGCCGTCTGGCTCCTGCTTTGCGGGTCGCTGATCGCCTTCGCAGTTGCCTATCGCGTCGCAACGTATGCTGCTGTGGCGGACGCAACCATCGACAAGAAGGTGTTTGCGTTGCTGCAACTACCCGGACTCATTGATCACTTCGCCATCGGCATGTTGCTCGCGTGGGTGTATGTGCGTCATTCGGCGGGGGTTTCTTCAAGACTTGCCGATGGCGTCATGCTGACTGGCCTGATTGGTATTGCCTCGATGATGGCGCTGCTCGATCATGTATATGTCGATTACTGGAACGGTCATGTTCTGATGTTTATCGGCTACACCATCACCGCTTGTTTCATCGGCATGCTGGTGCTCGGCGCTGCGATGGGCGGGCGGCTGTCACGCGCGCTCTTTGCCAACCCAATCATGCTCGCACTCGGCATCGTGAGTTACAGCCTTTATTTATGGCATCTGCCGATTCAAATCTGGACACAAAAACTACTCGACCACTATGTCGTCACCGGCGACCGCCTCTGGTGGCTGGTCGCGATCAGCATCCCACTCAGCTTGTTGGCGGCGATACTTTCGTACTACTGGATTGAGCGTCCGTTCATGCCACGGCAGAGAACCAAATTGGCAAACTCTAGCACTGGCGTGCCTTCCATGCCGAAAAAGCCTTGAAAGCCTCACCAGTGCTAGAGTTTCATATTTTTCTCTAGGGTAGCGTCAACCCTGATCGCGCCTTGACTGCCGAAATGTCGGATGAATTGATCGTGCCGGTTGCGTTTAAATCAAACTTGAAATTTGATGCAGTCGTGACCTGACCAGAACGCGCTTTCAAGCCGCTGATGTCGGCGGAATTGACCGAGCGCGAGTTGTTCACGTCGCCGACCAGAAAGCCTAGCGCAGCGCTGCCGCCGACGTTGCCGCCGCCGTTACCATTAACGCCGGTCAGCGTAATGAGTACGCGACTATTGTCCGGCACACCCGGCAAAGTGACAGTGACTTCGCTGCCGCTGGTGCTCACGGTTGCAGCCACCGCTTGCGCGGCACCGTTGATTGCCGTCGCGCTTCCTACCGTAGTCACGGATTCGCTGAAGACAAAAACAATGCTGTGCCCTGCGCCGATGACGCGCGGTTCAACGGTAACGGCACCGGTGATCGGCACGTTGGTATCGAGAGTCAGGTTATGCGTGCCTGCGGGCCCGTG
>JANNRY010000032.1:0-8204 GCA_031401935.1 Betaproteobacteria bacterium
ATGCGCCCGCCCACTCGAACGCTTGGGTGCCGATGGGCTGCATGTACCAACCTGGGTCTTTGTAGTCACCGGGTGCCTGGTCTTTGCGCACCTTGACCATGGTGAACATGCCGCCCATTTCCACCGGGCCGTAGGGTCCGGCACCGGTCATCATCGGCAGAGTGTTATCAGGAATCTGCATTTCCATTTCGCCCATGTCGGCCATGCCGCGCTCACCCATCACCATATAGTCGGGAATAAGTGCAGTGATTTTTGAAACCACTTCGCGATGATCGACGCCGATCATCGTTGGCACGCTATGCCCCATCGCGTTCATGGTGTGGTGTGATTTGTGGCAATGAAACGCCCAGTCGCCTTCTTCATCAGCAAGGAAATCGACTTGTCGCATCTGTCCGACCGCGACGTCAGTCGTAACTTCCGGCCAGCGCGAGCCCTTCGGCGTTGGCCCGCCATCGGTACCCGACACCACAAACTCGTGCCCATGCAAATGAATCGGATGGTTGGTCATCGTCAGGTTGCCGATGCGGATGCGCACTTTGTCCCCCTTGCGAACGTTTAGCGTATCGATACCCGGGAAGGCACGGCTGTTCCACGTCCAAAGATTGAAATCGATCATGGTGTTGACTTTCGGCGTGGCGCTGCCGGGGTCAATGTCATAGGCGTTGAGCAGGAAACAAAAATCACGGTCCACCGGATCGATCAGTGGATGTGCGCCTTTCGGGTGCGTGACCCAGAAACCCATCATGCCCATCGCCATCTGTGTCATTTCATCGGCGTGCGGGTGATACATGAATGTGCCTGGCCGTCGTGCAACGAACTCATACACAAAGGTCTTCCCCGGCTCGATTTGCTTTTGATTCAATCCGCCAACGCCATCCATGCCGTTCGGCAGACGTTGGCCATGCCAATGCATCGTCGTATGTTCGGGTAATTTGTTGGTGACAAAAAAACGCACGCGGTCGCCCTCCACCACTTCAATCGTCGGGCCGGGCGATTGTCCGTTATAACCCCAAAGATGCGCCTTCATTCCCGGCGAAATTTCGCGGATCACCGGTTCGGCGACGAGATGGAATTCCTTCACGCCTTTATTCATCCGCCACGGCAGCGTCCAGCCGTTGAGTGTCACCACTGGGTTATACGGACGTCCATCCTTGGGCACCAAAGGCGGCATCGTATCGGGCTTGGTTTGGATGACTGGCTCAGGCAATGCGGCCATCGCCACGCGGCTGACCGACGCCGCAGCGACCGCGCCGCCAGCCAATCCTGCAACGCCGAGCGCGCTAAAAAATTTCCGTCTATTCAACAAGTTCTTCTCCATGATCAGTGTGCTCCCGCAGCAGATTCGCTGGACATCAACGCGCGTGGCATATCGCTCCCACCGGGCTTGCCGATCATTGCCATTTGCATGTCGCTTTCAGCGAGCCAGAAGTCGCGCAGCGCTTCGATGTAGCTGTTCACGCTGCCAATTTGCGATCGGGCATCGGATAAAAGTTCGAAGACGCCGATCAGCATGCCGTTGTAGCGCAGTAGATTTTCATCGGCGATGCGTTTTCGGATCGGCACGATTTCGTCGCGGTAGTGTTTGGCAATGTCATAAGTCACGCGATAGTTCTGGTAGCTTCCACGCACTTCCGAGCGGGCGTTGACGGCTGTCTCAGCAGCGCGATTCACGGCTTGCATATACAACGATTCTGCTTTCGCGACCTTGGAGGTGCCCCAGTCAAACAGCGGCAGTTCAAGCGAAATTTCATAACCACGCAGCGTGGGCGCTTCGTTCGACGTTTCGCGGATGGCGCCGATTTCCAGCACGTTTATAAAACGTGTTGCTTTACTGAGGCCGAGGTTTTTGGCGAGAGATTCGGCACCGAGTTTGGCACCCATCACATCAAGCCGCGTTCGCATTGCACGTTGCTCAATATCGGGTTGATCATCCGGCGTTTTTGGCAGATCCGGCAAACGCTCAGGCAACGCGTATGCAGTCTGCGCACCCCAAAGCCCCAGCAAACGTGTGAGTGCTTCGCGTGAACGCATGCTGGCTTGCTCGGCGCGGGCGACGTTGAGCGCAGCATCGGCGTAAAAACCCTGTTCGCGCGCTTGCTGCAAGCGGCTCCAGTTACCCACCGCGGCCATGCGCCGCGCCAGTTCCGCGCTGGATTCGGCAACCTCGCGAACCTTGCGCATATAGCGCACCGTTTCCTCGGCGGCGAGCGCCTGGAAGTAGGCTTTGCGTGTCTCGCCAGCGAGACGGATGGCGGCGGTGGCAGCGCTGCCTTTGGCCAGCTCAAACCGTTGCGATTCCATTTTTGCCGCTAATGGCAAGGTCAGCAATCGCGCAAGATTGAAATGCAGGCCGCGCTCGATCTCGATTTCGTCACCGCGTTTGGTACGCATAAACGAAAAGCCCGGATTGGGCAGGCGACTGGCACTTACCATGTCAGCTTCAGCGATCCCCAACTCAGCGAAGTCAGCCTGCAGGCCACGGTTATTGAGTAGCGCAAGTTGGACAGCGTCATCGACCGACAACGCTTTGGCTGTCAGCTCTGCCACGCGTTTGGCAATCGTATTTTGGTCGGTATCGGTGCGCGCCCATGTCACGTCTTTGCCGATTTTGTCTTTGGTGATGCGTTCAACGGCAGTGAAGCCACCATCGTTGGAGAGCGTCGCACAACCAGCCAAGGCTGCAACTACTGCGGCCATGGCAATCCGTTTCGCAGTACAGAAATAGGAGATTGTTTGCATGTCAGCCTCCGTGCTTGTGGGGTTGCGCCGGCGATGCCGGGGGCGATTTGGCAGGCAACGGTGGTGACGCTGCTGGTCTGGACCCATCCGGTGTCGCCGCCTCGCGCGCCTTCATCGCCGCCGCCGCTTCTCGTGCGTATGCCCGCCAGCCGCCGATCTTTCCAACCGTGTCGTTAGCGTCTTTCCATGGCGTATTTTTGTCCTCACCAAGTGGCCGATAGTCGACGAATGGCGACTGGTAAGTTGTCGGCGGGGTGACTGTATTCGCATCGGCTGGATCAGGCCCGGCCGCGTTTGCCTGACCGACGCCAATGCCAATACCGATGCAGGCGGTCATCGCCCAATAATTTTGTTTCATATGTCCCTCGTTTTGTCGGAGCTGCTAGACGAACGCGGGGAGGCAAGCGCAAAACACAATCAGCGCGCTGCTCGAAAGTCTCGATTCCCCCGCTGCTTAGGCTGCGAGGGCGCGAGGCGGCGGCGAGATAAGGTCGGGGATAAACGAAATTTGCGGCGACATTGATGCCGCCACAAAGTGGTCTGAAGGGGTTGACCCTTGCAGGTCCGGGATGCTCGGCAGCATCAGCGAGCCCGCCAAATGGCAGAGCGCGCAGTGGGTACAAGAGCTACTTTTTTTGGTATCCGGTGATTTCGCGGCGTTGTGGCAGGGCAATGCCGACATGAGGTCACCCGTCGTTACGTCGGCCTCTTCGGTCGGTGCGGACACTATCATTACACTTCCCGCCATTGCTGAAATTGGCATGGCTGCTGCGACGGCACCCGACAAGGGTAGCCATCCAAGCATCCATATCAACACAAGTTTGCGGAAGAAATTCATCACCATGTGACAAGCTTAGCGCGAAAAAGTGCTGGCAAGGCTGGAATTTTTTTGACACAAGCGCCTAAATACAAACTCAAGCACCAGCGCGCCTTCTGGGCTGTTTATCGTCTGGAATGTCCGTGGATGCTGGTGTTTCACTAATTTATCGAATAATGTTTAAGTCGCAGCGACCGACGCAATCGTCAATCAACAGAAGCGCCCGTCGCTTTGATCACATTTCCCCACTTCTGCGCCTCTGTCCGGATTAGCTGCGCAAACGCTTCCGGCGTCCCGCCACCGGCCTCGATTCCCGCTTCAAGCAGTTTGCGTTTTAAATCTGGCATGGCGAGAACCTCGCCGATTTCATGGTTCAGCCGAAGGATAATTTCTTTCGGTGTGGCCGCCGGTGCCACCAGCCCGTTCCAGGCGATGGCTTCAAATTGTGTGAGGCCAGCCACGCCTGATTCCACCACAGTCGGGATGGTCGCGAGTGGGGCAAAACGTTTCGTGCTGCTCACGGCCAGCGCTTTCAATTTGCCGGATTTCACGTGCGCCATTAAATTCGAGGGTGCAGCAAAAATCACTTGCACGTCGCCGGCAACGACGGCAAATGTTGCGGGCGGCCCGCCGTTAAAGGGGACATGCAGCAAATCCACGCCGGCGTCTTTCTTCAGTAGCTCCATGCTCAGATGCGACACAGAGCCATTGCCAACACTGGCATAGCTAAGCTTGCCGGGTTGTGACTTGGCCAATGCCACCAGCTCCGTCAGTGAATTTGCAGGCACGTTTGCGGCAACTGCCAGCAAGTTCGGCTGCGAACCCGTGAGGATAATGGGCGTGAAATCGCGCTGCGGATCGTAGGCGAGTTTGGAATACACCGCAGGCGCATTGGCGAGCGGACCGTTAAAGCCAAGGTATAGCGTGTAACCGTCGGCGGCTGATCTGGCGACCTCGGCCGCAGCGAGCGTGCCGCCCGCAGCGGGCTTGTTGTCGATGATGATCGCTTGTCCCAGTCGATCACGCAATTGCGCAGCGATCAAACGTGCGACGATATCGACTGAGCTGCCGCCGGGTGCGGCAACCATGATGCGAATCGATTTTTGCGGCCATTGCGCGCATGCCGAGGTTGCGGGGAGGATACTGATGAAACGCAACAATATCGAAAAAAGGGAGGTTGTTTTCATGGCATCCGACGTAGCGTCGTGCGGGTTGGTTGCTTGGTATCCCCTGATTTTACCGTTGGCATGCTTGACGCGGTTTTCGACACACGCGGATAATCGTGCCATAAGGTAGTGGGGTTTGAGGGCTGCATGAAAATTCCAGAAAACATCGGCAAGTATCGGGTCATCAGCGAGCTAGGCAAGGGCGCAACGGGCGCGGTCTATCTTGCCGAGGACACGTTCAAGCATCGCAGCGTTGCCATCAAGGTGATGTTCCCAGAAGTATTGAAAGACGCGGTCGATGGCGAACTGTACCGGCGCATGTTTCTCAACGAGGCCTCGCTCGCGGGAAAGATGCAGCATCCGCACATTGTCTCGATCTACGACGCCGTCGTCGAAGAGGAGATGAGCTACATCGTGATGGAATACGTTGAAGGTGGCACGCTGGAGAAATTTTGCCAGCCGGAGAACCTGCTCAGTATTCCTGAAGTGGCGGAGATTATTTTCAAATGCGTGCGTGCGCTCGCGTTTGCCAACACTGAAGGCCTGATCCATCGCGACGTGAAGCCCGGCAACATTCTGCACAAGTCTGGCACCGATATTAAGGTCGCCGATTTTGGTGCAGCGCTACATGTTGTCTCCGACCGTACGCAGGTGGCCGCGGTCGGCTCGCCGCTTTACATGGCACCAGAAATCATCACCGGTGCCAAAGCGACAGTGCAGTCAGACATCTACGCCGTCGGCATGGTCATGTACATGCTGCTCGCCGGTCGCACGCCGTTCGAAGCATCCAGTACCGCGAGTTTGCATTACCAGATTGTCAACCATGAGCCGGAACCGGCTTCATCGTTTCGCGAAGGCATCCCCGTTTCGGTTGAGGATATTGTCAAGAAGGCGATTGCCAAGGATCTGACGGCGCGCTACCAATCGTGGGAGGAATTCGGCAAGGACCTCGCTGGCATTTGGGAGTCAGAACATTCTCCGCAGCAAACCAAGGGCGAGGTCTCGGACACGGAGCAGTTCAGTCTGCTTAAAACATTGGCGTTCTTCCGCAACTTCCCCGAAAACGAATTGTGGGAAGTATTGAAGATCAGCAAGTGGCGCTCTTTTCCGGCCGAAACGGTATTTATCCGGGAAGGCGATATGGGAGATTCGTTTTTCCTGCTCGTCACTGGCACGGTCAAGGTTACGCGCGGCAAACGTCTGCTCAATGTTCTTGGTGTAGGCGATTGTTTCGGTGAAATGTCCTATCTCGCCAAGCGCGATGCGCCGCGTTCGGCGACGGTTACCTCCGCCACGGATTGCATCGTAATGAAAGTCCGCGCGCAGGATTTGAATATTGCGACCACCGATTGTCGTCGCCTGTTTGATCGAAAGTTTCTGGAAACGCTCGTGGGGCGGCTCGAAGCGGCGAACCAACAACTTGCCGTGACCTGACATGCTTGTTCCGCTTGTTCCTGTCACTGCACTTTATGCCGCAATGTTCGCGCTGCTGTTCGTGATCCTGATGCTCACCGTCATCAAACTGCGGCGCAGTTTGAAAATTGGCTTGGGCGATGGCGGCAATCGCGATCTGCAACAAGCCATTCGCGCGCACGGCAACGCGATTGAGTGTGTGCCGATTTTTCTTGTCATGCTCGCAGTCTTTGAACTTAATCACGGCTCGGTCGCGATGCTGCATCTGTTCGGCGTTGCATTTTTGGTCGCCCGTATCGCGCATGCAAGCGGCATGTATGGGTCAAGCGGCGCGTCACGTGGTCGTGTTGCGGGCACGGCGGGCACCATGGTTTTGCTGGTCGCGCTGGCGGTGGCGAATTTGGTGCGTGTGCTTTGAAGTGATTTGACCGGCAACAGCGCGGGTTCAAATAAAATAAGCGATCACAAATACGCCGATCATGGTGATCGCAAGCGACAGTTTGGCGAGTGCGCCAATCAGTAATCCGAGCCACGTCGCGAAGCCAACCTTGGCTGCCTGCCCCAATCGTTGTCGCGCAATGAGTTCACCTGCGATGGCGCCGATAAACGGGAACACAAATATCCCGATCAACCCAAAGAACAGCCCGACGATGCTGCCGATTGCTGCGCCAAGCAGCGCCAGTTTAGATGCCCCGGCACGTTTCGCACCCAATAAAGTCGCCACCACGTCGGCAGCGATAGCCAGCGCCGTCAACAGTGCGAGCACCGTCAGCGTCGGCCAGCCGATTTTCTGGAAATCACCTATCCACGCCGCGACCAGCAAGCCCGTAAACACCAATGGCACGCCGGGCAGCGCGGGCAGGATCGTTCCGGCAAGGCCGACAATTACCAGCAAGCCGGCCAGCGCCCAAAGCAATATTGTTGCAGTTTCAGTCATGCGCACGCTTTCAAGAGTTGATGTTTTCCAATGTAGTCGGCGACCCAGTGGCCTATTATCGCGGTTTGGGTAAAAGCCACTTTTGGATGATAGCCAAGTCAGTGGCAGCGACTTCGCCTATCATAGGTCGAGACTGCTTCTTTTCCAAAAATTACAACCATCAAATCCATCTTGGCAGCATTACCAATCACCTTCCCGGATTTTCGCAACACGCTGATCGCAAAGTTGCGCGCAATCTTGCCTGCGCACGCCTTGCTGACCGACGCGGAGGCGATGAAGCCATATGAATGCGACGGGCTCTCAGCGTATCGACAATTGCCGATGCTGGTGGTGTTGCCGCAGTCGGTTGACGAAGTACAACGTATTCTTGCACTCGCGCATGACACCGGCACCAAGGTGGTGGCGCGTGGCTCGGGCACGGGGCTATCGGGCGGTGCCACGCCGCTGGGCGACGGTATTCTTTTGTCGCTGGCGAAATTCAATCGCATTGTCAGCGTCGATCCGCTGGCGCGCACGGCACGCGTGCAACCGGGTGTTCGTAACCTGAAAATCTCAGAGGAAGTCGCACCGCTCGGACTCTATTACGCGCCAGATCCATCCTCACAGATTGCCTGCTCGATCGGTGGCAACGTGGCCGAAAATGCAGGCGGCGTGCATTGCCTGAAATACGGCCTGACGGTGCACAACGTGCAGAAAATAGAAGTGGTCACCATCGAGGGCACAAAAGCCACCATCGGCTCCGACGCGCTTGATGCGCCGGGCTACGATTTGCTCGCGCTGATGACGGGCTCCGAAGGGATGCTCGGCGTGACGACCGAGGTCACGGTCAAGCTGGTGCCTAAGCCGCAACTGGCGCGCGTGGTGATGGCGAGTTTTGATGACATCGAAAAGGCGGGGGATGCGGTCGCCAACATCATCGGTGCAGGCATCGTGCCCGCGGGCCTTGAAATGATGGACAAGCTCGCCAATGCCGCGGTCGAAGATTTTGTGCACGCCGGTTACGATCTTGATGCCGAAGCGATTCTGCTTTGCGAATCCGATGGCACACCCGAAGATGTAGAAGAAGAAATCGCGAAGATGGAAGCGGTGTTGAGAGCCTCCGGCGCAACCGCTTGCCGCGTATCTCAAAATG
>JANNRY010000033.1:0-5254 GCA_031401935.1 Betaproteobacteria bacterium
GATTCCCCGTGACGAATTGCTGGGAAGAAATCGTCAAGCTCAGGTTCGCCTTTTGAGTTGAAAAGGTTGAGCGTGTGCTGCGTGACTAGGGCAAGTTTTCGCAGTACATCACGGATTTCAGCTTGCTGTATCGAATAGGCATTGTCCGGGTCAGCGCCACACCACCGGCAAGCCGTTTCCAAAAGCGACAATTGACTATTTGCTAGCACCAATCTGTACCTTCCAAGGTCCATCAGTACAAATTCTATTCCATTTGCCAGCGCTGGCTGTAGATATGTGCCGTCGTTTCAAGTATTCTGTTCGCCGCAATAGCAAGCCACTGTGTCCAATAAAAATACGCTAAAAAAGGCAAAACATGAGCGAGACTCTGCAGATACTTGAAAAACTCAACGGCCTCTACGCAAATGCGTTTGCTCACTTGATCGCAATTACGATCGGAATTTTGGCCTTTGCCGGCATTGGATTTCCTTTACTGATTAGCTGGATTCAAAACAGGCAAATGAAGCGTGATCAGAATATTTTATCGAAGCAGATCATTGACTCAATTGCAGATGCGGAAAAGAAGTTGCGTGAAGAAATTCTTAGCGAGATGGCAAAAGAGGAGGAAAAACTCAAGGCACACGTCTTGGCGGCAAAGGCTGACATCCAAGTCGAACTATCAAGAATGAATTACTCTCACACGGGAAGAGTTTTCCACCTGCAAGCCAGCCAGAATAGTGAAAGAAAGCATCACGCCTTGTGCATTATGGATTGCGGAAATGCACTCGAGAACTACTGCTTGGCGAAAGAAGAACGCAATGTACAAGCGATCATTGGGATATTTAGAGTCACTTGGGACCATGTTTACGAGGCTGACTTCAACAATATTGTCGAATTGGAACCAACGATTACTCGCGGAATAGAGGCGCTCGACAACATAGATGCTAATGGCAGATATACGACAGATGTTTTTGCTTTGCGAAAGGCGCTCGCTAATTCAAAAAAGCGTGTGAAAAATGTTACGCCCGCCTAAAGACGGGAAGAAATTGCGCAGTCTACCAAGATTTTCGTGTAGCAAATTCGTCGTTTTCAAGGGCTTCACGAAACTCGTTTTAAGCTTTGTGTGGCTGTAATTCGAAATGGCGGGTGTTGCAGGATATTGATTAATAGACCGAAAATTCTTACAAGGTCAACTACGAACCAAGGGGTCGTGGGTTCGAATCCTGCCGGGCGCACCAGTTTTAAACGCCACCTTCGGGTGGCGTTTTCATTTGTGGACACGGGCGCGTCAACTTGCCGAGGCTTACAGGAAAGTAGGCCTTTTTCATTGGTTGGGTTGCTCAGGGCTACATAGGATTTACGTTTAGCCGTTGATGATATAGTGCATACATTGTTATTACATTTGATTCCATGCAATGAAAACAATGCTGCGAAAAATCGGTAATTCCCGTGGCGTATTGATTCCCGCGCCGTTGCTCACCGCGTGCGAAATTACGGATGAAGTTGAACTCACCATCGAAGCCGGCAGACTTATCGTTGCGCCGGTGAAACCGGCCCGAGACGGCTGGTTCGATCATTACGATGCGTCCAAGGACAAAGCTATCTGGCCGGAATCCAGTGATCTGAATTCGGTGACTGAATGGGAATGGTAAAGCGCGGCGAAGTCTACTGGGTCAATCTCGATCCAACCGTAGGCAGTGAAATCAAGAAAACACGCCCGGCGCTGATCATTTCCCCGGATGACATGAACAGTGCGCTTCCGCGCGTTATTGTTGCGCCGCTGACCAGTGCAGGTCAGGCGTTGGGATGTCGGCCTGAAGTGCGGTTCAAGGGCAAGCGGGCGCGCATACTGTTAGACCAATTGCGATGCGTCGATAAAGTTCGGCTGGTCGGAAAACTTGGTCAGATTGATGCGGCTGTTTGGCATCCGGTGTTGACGCAGATGTTGGCTTGAAAGGAGTTTTTTATGGGCTTACTTGATGGTGTCCTCGGCAATTCGTCGAAAATTGATCCGGCAAAAATTCAGGAAGAATTCAGTCAGATTCTCGCGCCGGAGGAGCGGGTGGAGCACGCGTATCAGCTCATCCGCGACTACTTTGTATTTACCAACAAGCGTTTCGTACTGGTTGATAAACAGGGCGTGACGGGAAGCAAAGTCGAGTATCACTCGATCCCGTACAAGAGCATCACGCATTTCAGCGTTGAAACAGGCGGCACTTTTGATCTGGATGCGGAGCTGAAAATATGGATATCCAGCACGTCCGCGCCGATTCAGAAACGATTCAACAAGAAGCTGAGCATTTATGAAGTGCAGAGCGTGCTGGCGAGTTACGTACTTCGATAAAAAGTGTAGAACGCCTATCCACGGCACTCTTCTGATGTTTTTGCTCTGAAAGGCCCGCCAGATATAGAGGTTGTGTTTTTTATCGGCGGAACCTGCTTGGCCGTGACCGACTTTACCGCTACGCGAGCAAAGACATTCCCGCCAGTGCAGCTTGTTTGTCGAACGTCATTACGCGATCACATCCGTCGCTTTTCGCTGCGACCATCACGAGGCAGTCGGCAAAGTCCGCCTTGCTTGATTCGAACAAACGGACTGCCTGCCATACGATCTCTGCGTCCTGTATCACGAGTTGTTTAATTTCCAATAAGCGACGCACGATATCAGCGACCTCACGCCTTGCAGCGCCGTAGACACTCTCGCTGACCCAGACCACTTCGACCAGAACGACAGTTCCAACGTATCCGGGAACATCCGCGCTACATTCGTTTTCGATAAACTTAGTCGCGCGGCGGGATTGCGCGACATCGTCCTGAGCGATATAGCGAATGAGGATATTGGTATCAACGCCAATCATCGACGCGCAGCTCGTGCGCGAATGGCGGTATTCATATCTTCCACGCTGACCGGCTTGGCAGGTTTTTTCAGTAGCCCTTTAAGAGAACGAACGTCATCGACAACTGGCTTGATTGCGAACACTCCCTGTTCGATTTCTACAAACTCTATTCGGTCGCCCGAATCGAGTCCCAGCCGTTGCCGAACATCGCGCGGTACGGTGATTTGTCCCTTGGACGTTAATGTTGCCGTGGTCATGATGATTCCTTTCTGTTTCAGTGATTCCTTACTTTAGCGTAATTGGTTGTGGCGGGCAAGGTAAAATTGATATTGCCACGTCTCAATCACTCCCACTCCGATCCACCTCCACCGCCGTCACCAAACTCGCGCGATTCCCCCACGAATTCCGCACGTAGGAAACGACCAACGCGACCTCATCGCTGCTTAATGAATGCGCAAACGGCGGCATGCCGTACGGTCGCGGATTGCCCGCCGTGGATGGCGCAAAGCCACCGTCAAGCACACTGCGGATGGTGTTGAGTGGTAAGGGAAGGGTGACGCTGCGATTGCTTGCCAGCGGCGGATATGCGCCCGGCGCGCCTTCGCCCGAGTCGCCGTGGCAATCCTTGCAGTGCTTGTCGTAAACCTTGCGGCCAGTGGCGATGCGTTGTGTTGCGTCTGCGGTCAACGCAACAGGCGCTGATATGGCTGTACCGCTGTCAGGCAATGATTTCAAATAGACCGCCATCGCACGAACATCGGGCGCACTCAAGTGTTGCAGGCTTTGCCCGATCACCTCGGCCATGGGCCCGGAGGCCGCGTACTTGCTTGATCGCCCGGTGGAAAGTAGTGCGACGATTTCCTCAATGGGCTCATCCGCATTGCCTGCTTCTGCGCGCGAGGTCAGCGAAGGCGCATACCAACTGCGGCCCGCGACCTGACCGCCGCCCAATGCTGCGCCACCCGCTGCGCCGAGTGTATTGCGCGTGGCGTGGCAGGCATTGCAGTGGCCGAGGCCTTGCACCAGATAGGCGCCGCGATTCCATTCTGCACTTTGATTGGCGACCGGTTCATAGACGCCGGGCTTGAAATAGAGTGCGCGCCAAACGTAAAGCAGGGCGCGCATGTTGTACGGAAATCTGAGGTTGGCGGGAGCCGACAACTTTGCAACCGGCGCGATGGTTTGCAGATAGAAAAATATTGCGTCCGAATCTTCGCGAGTGACTTTGGTGTATTCGGTGTACGGAAACGCGGGATACAACAGTTTGCCGTCGCGGCCCTTGCCGTGATGCATCGCACGCCAAAAATCCTGCGCCGTCCACGCGCCGATGCCAGTGTCTCGATCTGGCGTGATGTTGGGTGTGATGAAGGTACCGAACGGTGTGGGCAAATCGCGTCCGCCCGCGTAAGGCTGCCCGCCTCGCGCCGTGTGGCAGCCTGCGCAATTGCCCGCGAGGGCGAGGGTTGCGCCGCGTGCGTGCGTGCTGATCGGCGGGGCTCGATGCAGTTGATACCGCTACCGGCAATTCATTTTCGCGCTCATTCAGCATAATCACGATCACCAGCAAGCCGAACAGCAGCGCGATTGCCGCAGCAAAAATGATGAGCGCACGTTTCATGGTTTGCTAGCCGCAGGCACGCTTCCACATTGCGCTGGCAGCGTTTCTGTCAGCGCAGGCGCTGGATGAGAATTTGCCGCCAATGATTGTGCAGCCAGCCAAGTCGCGACGGCGTTCACTTCCACGTCGCTGAGTTGTTTTGCGATGTCGCCCATGCAGTCGGGCGCAGGTGCACGGCGTGTGTCGACTTTCCATGCGCCCATTTGTGCGCTCACGTAGTCAGCCGGCAATCCCAGCAAGCCGGGAATATTCGGTGCCACACCCAGCAAACCTTTGCCGTGACAGGCGGCACACGCGGGAATCTTTCTTGCTGGGTCGCCGTGTGTGATGAGTGCGGGTGCGGGCGTATTGATTGTTTGATTTTTTGTGACGGCATATTGCGGTTGCAGCGTGGCAAAGTAGCCAGCAATTTCTGCCAGATATGCATCAGATAAATTCTGCATCAACAACGCCATCGCGCGATTGTGGCGTCGGCCTTCGCGGAAATTCACCATCTGGTTGAACAAATATCCCTGCGGCTTGCCAGCCAGCCGTGGGTAGTATTCATTTTTACCTGATCTGCCTTCAGCCGCATGACACGCGAGGCAAGGTTTCACGCGCTCGGCGATGGTGTCTGGTGGCGCGAGTGGTGCGGACATTGCAGGCGTCATCCCGCACAACGCCAGCACAAAAATAATTGCCGCCAACCGGCTCACGATGATGCCTTAGGCCCCGCGTCAGCTTCTGGCCACACAAACTGTTTTCAGTTCGTCCGAAGCCGTCCGAACAAAATAGAAAGTAGCGCGCCCGTCTGGCTAAAGCCGACGCCACGTGCGCGCAG
>JANNRY010000034.1:0-1524 GCA_031401935.1 Betaproteobacteria bacterium
GCGGTCGTCATCGATGGGTCACGCAGGTCAATATAGTATTTGCCGACCTGATCGGCGAGCAACATGCCTTTATAGACAACGGTGCGCGTCGAAAATGAGGACACGTAAAATTCTTTGCCATGACGAAGCTTCAACGCTTGAATGGCATGGCCGGAGCGTTTCCTGATGATGTAGAGCTTTCGTTCGAGATCATCCTGCGTCATGGATCCGCCACCTGCGTTGCCGCGTGCGACGAAAACTTGCCGAATCAATGGCTCGACTGCGATCGTGGCTGGTGAGAGGCCATTGTTGTCGGTAGGCACATCGCGCCAACCGAGAAGAATTTGGCCCTCAGCATGAATGGCGCGCTCGATCTCCTGCTCGCACGCGGTCCGCGACGCCGGCTCACGCGGCAAAAAAACCATGCCTACGCCATATTGACCGAGTGCCGGTAACGTCATTCCCTGCTTGCCGCAAACGCGCCGCAAATGCGCATCGGGTAGCTGGATGAGAATGCCGGCACCATCGCCTAGCAACGGATCGTATCCGGTCGCGCCCCGATGACTCAGATTGTCGAGAATCTTTAAGCCCTGCTCAATGATGGAGTGGGATTTCTTGCCCTTTACGTGGGCAACAAAACCAACGCCGCAGGCGTCGTGTTCATTGCGGGGGTCGTAGAGACCTTCGCGTTCTGGGGGGGCAGAATGGATGACACCGCCAGGATCTGAGGCGGGCGTGTCGCAAAGTACTTCGGCCTTGGCTACGGGGGACATTGCAGAGGTCTCCGAGAAAAAACATGGTAACAAGTTACACCCTGAGCGACGCAATTCGACGCTTTGTTGGCGATTACTAACGGATTGTTACCGGGAGGGAGGGTTCGTGGCCCCGCAGCTTTTCCATGCGAGGGATGCCCGATGAAGCTACCCAAGACGCTGATACAGAAAGACTATTCCGGAATAATGTCATCATAGCGCCGGTTTTTGCGCGGTGCAACAATTTTGTCGCTCGGGTTCACCAGTGCGTCAGGCAACGCCATAGTCTCAGAAAACGAGGGGACTACCTGCTAGGCCATTCAAAAAAAACTTGCATCAAACTGAAAGTTGCGCTTTAATAAAATCAGGTAACACTATAATTCTTTGAGAAAAGTGGTTCAAATAAGTGTCACATAGATCACATTCTTGAAGACGAACTCAAAAGGACACCGCCGTGGCAATCAAAAATTATTTTCGTAGCACGGGTAGTTGGGCGAAACAGTTCGCGATCATTTCGGTCTTCGTCGCAGCGGGCGGATTGCTCGGGTCTTGCGGTGGTGGCGGCGTGGCGAGTAACACAACTGTTGGTGGAGCCTTGCAGGTTCAGCCCGGCAGCGCCGATGTGTTCGCTGACGTGCCAACCGAGTTTACGATTAGTGGCGGAACAGCCCCCTATGTACCGTTCACAAGCAACAATGTGGTGATTCCGGTACCTACTGTGTCGGGTTCAAAATTTACAGTGATTGCACGGAGCGTTGCTGCTGATACGACTGTGGCGATTACCGTGAGAGAT
>JANNRY010000035.1:0-2024 GCA_031401935.1 Betaproteobacteria bacterium
GATAGATTAAATCCTGCGGATACCGGCACGGTCTCGCCGGATGCGATGCGGCGTAACCAGTCTGGTGACGATACCTTGTCGGCAGGCCCCGGCAACGAGAAATGGGTACCGGCAAACCCGAGCGCGTGCAGAATGGTTTCACCGAGTGCCATCTCGCTCTTCAACGCGGCCAGATACTGCGGTGCCTCGGTACCCGTTGTCAGTACCACGACGTGTCCCGCACCATAGGCAATTGCGCCTAGCAATACATCGAGGCCGGTGGAGGCAACGTGCCAGGTCTCCAAGGGCAGAAAATTGGCGGGTAAACCATCGACTGACCTGGCCATCGCCACCACCGCATCACGCCCCAGCGTGGCATCGTGGAAAAGAACCACGGGGGCAACACCTTGCCCCTTTGCTGCCACCCGATAGGCATTGAGCATCGCCTTCAATTGCGACCCGCGATCAGCCACCTGTGGATACTGGTAGGCCATCGCCCCGGACGGGCACACGGTGGCACAGGCACCGCAGCCCATACACAGATGCGGATCAATTTTTACGATGTCGCCGAATGCAGAAATTGCGGTCGCGGAGCAAATATCGATGCACTTGTTGCAACCGGCTTTTTTCGAGCGGCTGTGCGCGCAAATCGATTCCTTGTACGCGAAAAATTTGGGCTTCTCGAATTCACCCACCATCTCCGGCAGCTCCACCCGTGCGCGCAACAGTGCTGCCTGATTTGTGGCGTGAAAATATCCCTGTGGCGGCTGATGCATCGCGAAAATCGGCGCGGCACGCAGATCGAGCACGAGATCGAATGGCGCCGTTTGCGGCGTTTGTGTCGCATTTGGTGCGCGTGCATCAAACACCAATTCAAATGCGCCCAGATAGCCGCTGAGGGAAATCAGGGTTCCGGGCACAATTTCTGTTTTACCGACGATTGGCGGCACTGCCGCGCCGGTCCAGAGAACTGCAATCGAGAGTTGTGTATCCAGTCCACGAATTGCGTCTGCGACCGCATGCGCCTCATCAGCGATAACGAGCAATCGACCCTCAGACTGGTAGGCAACGCTCGCCACGGGCGACAGCGGCGGCAACTGCGCAAATGCGCTCATCGCCGCAGCGTGGGCGTCAACCAAAATAGTTGAATGGGCAATAGTTTCGGGACGCAACGCAAACTGACCGTCGCTGTCGCGCGCGTCAAATACAAAGCCGGCTGGACGAAGACTGTCCGGCCCTGCATATCTGACTGTGGTCGCCTCCTCCACCACGCCAGTTTCGCTGTCCTCGCGAATGATTGCTATTTTTTTGATTTTGCACCTCTGCGCCCAACACGTTGGAGCGCTACTCAACGATTCTACAATCAGCGCAACTGACGCAACGGTGTTTTTTATACACACGTTTATTACCGAATTACTTGTTGGCAATGATTCGCATTAGCATCAAAAAAATGCGATGTATTTGTCTCGAATTTTCAGTTTTTTAAGGGCTTCAAGGTGTCACCACCATCGGGTGCGGTTTCCGGTTTCGCAGGTACTTCAATTATTGGCGTTGACGTACTGGCCGCGTTCATCGGCAACACTATTGGCGCTTCAGATACGGCAATACCGTTCGCCTTTTTTGATTCGTCCTCGTCATCAAACAACCGCAGTGTTTTCGAGATGTTCATTTGCCGAATGACCTCAATCGACAACGGCGACTCGATTGAATAGTCGTCTATGTAGGTGTCGAGGCGATCCATAACATTGAAGTGGGGATCGGCGAAGAGTTTTTTCATCGCGAGATTGCGCAGTTGCGGATCAACATCCTTTGCCATGAAGGGCGCAAAGTCGGATTCCGCTGTCAGGCTATCAAGCGAGGGAAGCCCGCTTGGCAGAGTCGACTCGGGCAAAGTCCCCTCTGGACGGGCATCTTCAGCACTTTTGTGCTGGAGAGGCTCGCCAATGCTGGTGTTTTGCCTTTCGAACCCTGCGTTGTCCAGGGGGGCGGGCGGGGCATGACTCGCGCCCACTTTTGTCTCGCCATCCAGCTTCACCCTCGCCCAG
>JANNRY010000036.1:0-10221 GCA_031401935.1 Betaproteobacteria bacterium
GTTGCTCGGCAGCGAAGCGCCACGCAAGGCGCCCGCCCATTGAATGTCCAACAATACTGGCCCGCTGCACACCGAGCTTATCCATCAATGCCATCAACACTTGTACGCCGCGCGTATCGGTGTAATCCCCGGTTGGATCCGCGCCGGTCAGTCCCGCACCCGGCATATCGAAGCGGATCACGCGGCGATCATTGGCCAGCACCTGCGCCCAAGGTTCCCACGTGTGCAGGCTGGCGCCGAATCCGTGCAGCAGGATCACCACCGGCGCATCACGCGGGCCGCTGTCGCGCACATGCATCCGCAAACCGGCCACCTCGATAAAATCATTTGGTCCGTTTGCGTAGCGGGCTTCAAGCAGTGCGCGATCTTTATCCGGCGTCCACAGCCAAATTGCAGCCACCACTGCGATGAGAATCACAGCGCCCAACACGAAAATCAGCTTCACAGATGCCCCGTCTCTATAACTAGCGCGCCGTTACGTGCGAGCGCAATGATGCGCTTTCGCAGTGGCCGCGAATCGATTCTATTTGGTCGCAGCGGGTGGCGGCGCGCTGCCCGGCGCTGTCTGCACCACAACACCCCGCGACAATGAAATGTCACTGGCGACAGTGACCTTGGTGACGTAATGGCGAGTTTCGCCAAAGCACGAGCCCGGCAATCCGACCTTCTCTTCGTAATGCAGTGTCACCCGCTTGCCCATGACCTTGGCAAGCTCAGCCGCGACCAAATCGTCGCGCACGGTGAAGAAAAATTTTTCAACCGTCGAGGAACCCGGCAATGACACCAATGCCATCTCACCTTCCCATGTTTTGCAGACCCATCCCTTATCGGACAGCTTTTGAAGCCAGCCCGCCCGGTCGCCAGTCGAGTAGCTCCAGTTGAGAACAAACGCAAAGTAGGCGACGGCCAACAGCGCCAGCACCACCACGCCGATGAGCAGAGCACTGACGAACTTGATTGGTCCGGAAATCACGGTGTTTGGTTATCCACGTTTAGATATTCCAGTTAATTTGCACAAAAAAACGTGAACTCTAGCATTAGCGCGGCTTTCAGCACACAAATGCCTGAAAAGGCCCGCCAGTGCTAGACTTTACTTATTTTTAAATGAATTTGCCAGTTACGCTGACAATTTTTGCGCGAGCGACCCGGCAGAAAATCAGCTTTGAATACCCAGAATCTTCATCGCCTTGGCCAGCGTATCGACCGAATCCTGATGCTTGCCGGCCTTGTGGAATGCCTCACCGTCAGCACGCAATTTCTTTACCTCGGCCATCTGAACTTCGCTCAGCTTTGGATTCTTGGCGAGCGCCTCGTCGATCTTCTTCATGTCGGCCGGACAGTGAAACGCAAACGCGGTAAAACTGGCAAACATCAGTGCGGAAAATAGCGATATAAATCTCTTCATGTTGATCTCCTGAAATGTATAAATATGTATTGGGCAATAGCCGGAATCGGATTCCTACGCGCTTGAATGGCTTGTGCACTGATGATAATCGTTCCGGTGAAAATAGGTAAGCGCGTGTGGTGAGGGGGCTTAGCGCTGATATGCATCGCCTCGTAATACGGGAAAACAATGCTTTGATCTGACACTAACTATTTCGCTCCCGGTTTAGGGTCGTGCAAGGTTCTTACGGGTGTCATCGCGCCATCCATACAAATGTGACAACAACGCTCACAAGTTCTCAAGCCACGCTCACCGGCACCCGTACTGAATTTGCTTATGCGCGTCGCGCGCTGCCCGCCTGAGCCAGCAATTTCGCCTGCTACGCTCTGCACCGTCATCCACGCTCCCCAACAAATTTGCTCACCTTCCTCACAACTAATTTTTATCTGTTGTACCGCAGATTCCGGCCTGACCGAGAACGCTCTTGTTTTGGACGGCCATTCCTGACGAGACTCAGCGCGCGAAAAGAATTTCAAATTCAATGACCGCTCGGTGTCATTGGTCAATTGAAAGGTCATTTCGGCGGCGAGTGCAATGGGACTAGGCAAACTCAGACTCACCAAAGAAATTACGCAAAGCAAATAGGCTAATCGATTCATTTTTTCCCCACTATTCATTGATGTTGCCTTCGTCATGTTACCCCTGCGCGCGCAAGTCCGATCAGCGCTGCCTCTTTGTCCGGTGGTAACGCAGTGGTCAGCACCGTCTGGCTACTGCCGGTCGATTTGATCCACGCTCGCGTATCCCGCGCCGTCACGGCAGCGTCCGTTAGCGTAAGCCCAGCCTGCATGGCGCGCGCGCAACTCACATCCATCAGGCTGCTTCGTGCGCCGCGTTCCGGCCTGAAAAGCGGCAACTCCAGAAAAGTTAGCCCAGCAGACTTGATGATCTCCGCGTTCACCCACACCAGATTTTTCGCACCGAGCGCTGTCAAAAATTGCACCCAAGTCAGACGCGGCCCGGCAAGATTGAAGTCGCC
Organism: Betaproteobacteria bacterium; assembly: GCA_031401935.1. Taxonomy (GTDB): domain Bacteria; phylum Pseudomonadota; class Gammaproteobacteria; order Burkholderiales; family Usitatibacteraceae; genus UKL13-2. Next base: position 2,424 of record JANNRY010000036.1, read on the forward strand.
GCCCAGCTCATCATCAATAACCGTTCCCACAAAGCGGGCAACATCACGCACATCGATGACTTGTACATGATCGATGCCATCACCCGGCGCTAGCATTTCACCAGCCCGGGCAACGCGATCTACCCAGTATGAATAGCGGGCCGTTTGATCGTGCGGCCCCACGACAATTTGCGGACGCAGCACGGTGCTCCTTTCGCCGTAGACCTCGCGAACAATATTTTCGCAAGCAACCTTCAGCGGCCCATATGTCTCGCCGTTCACCTCCACGACATGTTCCGCAGCGGGGGCCAACAGTGGATCAGTTTCGCAAACGGGGCGACGATCTGGATCGCCATAAACACTGACGGCGCTAATGAAAACGTATCGCCCCACGGATGACCGCAGCAGTTCACCACTCGCCCGCACCTGCCTTGACGTGTAGCCGCTAACGTCCACGCATACGTCCCATGAACGGCCCGTGAGCGCGGCCAGACCTGATGGGCCATTGTCGCGATCACCACGCAGCCGCTCCACCTCCACGGGCAATTCGTCTTTCGATATGCCACGCGTGAAAACGCTCACCTTGTGGCCTGTACTTAGCAAAACCTCCACAATATGCCGACCCAAAAATTGCGACCCGCCGAGAACAAGAATATTCATCTTCAATGTCGGCCTCACTGTCTCGGCACAAAAAAACGTTTCAGACTCAGGAAGTGTTTTTCGTAGAGATGCCACGACACGACAGCAATCGCGAATGTCACAACAATGCCGATGACGATATACGATGCAGCCAACGCGACTGACTTCGAAACGTCAAGCTGCATCGCAGCTACCAGCGGCCTGCCAGCGTAATCATGCAGCGGCTTGTGGAAAACGTACATCGCATAACTGTATTTTCCCAGCGTCCGTAGCGGAGGAAATCGCAGCGCGCGAACCCATCCGGACGAGCCTGCCGTATCCGCGCCCGCAGCGGCGATGAGAAAAAGCACAAACATGAGTGAGACGATCGTGTAGCCGATGGTTTCGCCCAACAGCGTGCTGTAATTAAAGCGCGTCACCACGAACCCGAATATCGCCAACATGATGCCCCAGAGCAGAAACTTACCGTGCATGGCGGTCAACCGGTCTTTCCATGACGTCACGCGCAACCCCGAAGCGGCAGCGCCACCGAGCGCCAACGCATCCATCCGGCACAGCGAGTTCTCGTAAATCGGTTCGACCCCCGCCCCGGCAAACGCGAGAATGGAGCGAGTCACAAAACTGATCACGGCTACGCTCAAGCATAGCCGCACGCACTGCTCAGGACTGCGCGAACGAATAAACAGCGGCCACAACAGATAAAACTGCGCCTCCACCGCCAATGACCAGAAGTGCGGGAACGCGTGGCTACCTGTGCCAAAAACAGTGGGCCAGTTCGAAAGAAAGGTCCATAGCCAAATCTGACTGGATTGGTCCATGGCGATTCTTGACGGCACGATCCCAATCGCGGGCAGCAAAATAAACGCCACCGTCAATACACCGAAATATAACGGGAAAATGCGCAGTGCGCGACGCGCGTAAAACCCTGAATAGTAATTCCTGGCGCGTTGTGTATCGATCAAAATACCGGTGATAAAAAAGCCACTTAAGACAAAGAACAACTGGACACCTGTCCACCCAACGAAAGTGATGTGGCCAAACACGTACGCAACCACACCCGACTGTGGCTCGAAAAGATTGAGCATGTTGAATAGCATCAGGAGAATCGCCACCCCGCGCAATCCATCTAGCGCCGGGAAGTGCGCGGCTAGTGTTGACGCAGGCGGTGGTAGCGGTTTCGTTGCGATTAAGGCCACGATTGCACGTTCCTGTTTGTCGGAATTGATGATGCCCTGCCCCGCATTTTCCCTCAAAAAAGCTAGCGTCCTCCGACGTGAAATTGCAATGCCGCAAGATTGGCGTAGATACCACCCTGCGCGACCAGTGACGCGTGCGTACCTGTTTCAACCAGGCGTCCATCATCGAGCACGATAATTCGATCCGCCTTTTGCACCGTGGCCAGGCGATGCGCGATGACCAGCGTGGTACGTCCTGCCATCGCGGCCTCAAGCGCGCCCTGCACCAGCCGTTCCGATTCTGCATCGAGCGCGCTGGTGGCTTCGTCGAGCAACAGCATCGGCGGATTCTTGAGCAACGCCCGAGCGATGGCGATACGCTGGCGCTGGCCGCCTGAGAGCCGTACACCGCGTTCACCGAGGAAAGACTTGTAGCCATTGGGCAGCTTTTCGATGAATTCATGCGCTGCCGCCATCTTGGCCACACGGATCACTTCCTCGTCGGTGGCGTCAACTCGACCATAACGAATATTTTCCATCGCATCAGCGGCAAAAATTACCGTGTCTTGCGGCACGATGCCAATCGCATCGCGCAACACGTGTAAATCGAGATCGCGAATCTCCACACCATCCAGCAGAATGCGGCCCTGCTGCGGATCATAGAAGCGCAGCAACAACTGGAACAGTGTGGTTTTGCCAGCGCCAGATGGCCCGACCACGGCGACTGTTTCGCCGGGCGCAATGGAGAGCGTGAAGTTCGATAACGATGCCGACAACGGGCGCGAGGGATAGTTGAATGTCACGTCCTGCATCGTCAGTGAGGCACCCGCCTGGGACCGTTGCGGCAACGCCAGCGGCTTGTCTGGCGACTGAATCGGCGAGCGCTCGGCCATCAATTCAAGCAGGCGTTCGGTGGCACCCGCAGCGCGCTGCGCTTCCCCCAGCGTTTCGGCCAACGCGCCTACCGCACCGGCGACGATGGCAGAGTACAAGATGAACTGGCCTAGTTCACCGCCAGTCATGGTGCCCTGAATCACAGCATGTGCACCCAGCCACAGCACGAAAACGATTGCGCCGAACACCAACACAATAGCCAGCACGGTCAGCAGCGAGCGAGCACGAATACGGCGAATGGCGGTGGTGAACGCACGTTCGACCGACGAGCCAAAACGATCAGCTTCGATTTTTTCGTGCGTGTAGGCCTGCACTGTTGTCATGGCATTGAGAATTTCCCCGGCGACGGCGGACGCATCAGCGATGCGGTCCTGCGAATCGCGTGAGAGCGACCGCACGCGACGACCGTAAAGAATGATGGGCAGTATCGTCACGAACAACAGCACGATGATGATCGCTGCGAGCTTCACGCTGGTGAAAAACATCATGCCAAGACCGCCGACGAACAGCAGCACATTGCGCAGCGCCATCGAGATACTGGTGCCGACCAGCGACTGGATGAGCGTCGTGTCAGTTGTCAAGCGCGACAACACTTCGCCACTACGAGTGATCTCGAAAAATTGCGGGCTTTGCGTAATGACATGGCGATAAATCGCACTGCGAATGTCTGCCGTCACGCGCTCGCCCAGCCATGAGACTGCATAGAAGCGCGCGGCAGTCGAGACCGCAAGTACTGTGGCCACGCCAAACAAGGCCAGAAAGTAGAAATCAATATGTTCCGTGCTTCCGGCCCGAGCGGCCCCACCGGCACCGAAGCCCAGGTCGATCATCTGCTTGAAAGCAAACGGTATCGCGAGCGTGGCCCCCGCTGCGAAGAGCAGCGCAATGCCCGCCAGCACAAATTGGCTTTTGTAGGGACTCAGGAACGGCAGCAGACCCCGAAGGGTGGCGACACTGCTTTTCTTTTGCGCTTCAGACGGTGAAGCAATAGCGGTAGCAGACATTTTTTTCTTATGCGGGAGAGATTTGGGGAAAGTCGGCTGGGACCGTTCGAGACTACGCGCAGAGTACCGGTTCCTGAGACGCCGGGCAAAATATGACACACCTCGGCCCAGGGCAACCGCACAAGTTTTATAACGTTGGGGCGGGTCGGGGACAGTCAAGCCCCGGTTAGATTGTCTGGCGTAGACCAGCGTCTCGATTGCAGGTGAAGAAGATCTGGAAACAATCAAAAACGAGACGAGTTCGCCATAATAAATTGGGCAGCGTGAATAGTTTTATATGTGCAGCTGATGTGCTCAATTGCTCGAAGAATTTAGCGTCTAAAAAACGTAGAACGCCAACTGGCGGGCGTTTCAGAGTCGTTTTGCCCTAACACCCTCGCCAGCTATAGAGTTTCACTTTCTCACGTATACGATCGGCAATCCTCAATCACCTTGCCATCATTGGCTAACGAGCCACTTGCAACCAATGCCACCTCACCACGCAGCTTGGTAACATCACGGATGGAATTTTTGACAGCTTCCATATCAATTGCTGCGGAAGCCTCGCAGGAAAGCAGCATCGCGTCCACTGAATCCACATGGCTTACCGTCAGCCGCGCTTTGTGAATCTCGGGATGGCGCTTGACGATTTCTGCAATCTGATGCGGGTGTACAAACATGCCACGAACTTTGGTGGTTTGGTCTGCGCGGCCCATCCAGCCCTTGATGCGGATGTTGGTACGGCCACACGGCGATGCGCCGGCAAGCACGGCCGATAAATCGCCAGTGGCAAAGCGGATCAACGGGTACTCGCGATTGAATGTCGTCACCACCACTTCACCCACTTCGCCGTCAGCGACCGGTTCACCGGTACCCGGTCGGACGATTTCGACAATGATTTTTTCATCCAGTATCAGCCCTTCACGCGCGACGCTTTCATACGCGATCATGCCGAGGTCAGCGCTGCCGTACGCCTGATACGCATCGACACCGCGCGCTTTGATAAATTCGCGCGCAGGCGCCAGAAAGGCTTCACCTGAGACGATCGCTTTCCTGATCGAGCAGATATCGCCACCCATTTCGTCGGCCTTCTCGAACAGCATTTTCAGAAACGACGGCGTGCCGGCGTACGCGTTCGGCTTCAGTGCGCTGATGGTGGCCACCTGCATCTCTGTCTGCCCGGTGCCGGCAGGGATCACCGCGCAGCCGAGCGCATGTGCGCCGGTTTCAAACATCGACCCGGCCGGTGTGAGGTGATACGAAAAAGTGTTGTGCACAATGTCGCCGGCACGAAATCCTGCCGCGTACATCACGCGCGCGGTGCGCCAGAAATCGCTTCCCGTTCCCTCGGCGTCGTAAATCGGGCCGGGCGAGACAAACAATCTGGCGAGCCTGCCGGGTGCAATTGCGTTGAGCCCACCGAATGGGTGCTGCTGCTTTTGTAGTTCCACCAAGTCGGATTTGCGTGTGACGGGTAAGGTCGCCAGCGCCTTCCTTGAAGCAATGCCACGCGGATTGACATCGGCAAGCAGTGCGGTAAAGTAAGGCGCATTGCCTTTTGCGTGCGCGATCTGCGCGGGCAGGGCCGCAAATAATTCGCCCTCACGCTGCTCCGGTGCACGCGTTTCGAGGGAATCGTAATGCGTCGTCATTCGCGCACCATCGATACCAATGGCAACGGTGCCATCAAGCCAGCCAACGCTTGCGACGCCGATAGTGTTTTACATCGCGAAAACTCTTGCGACCGGCTTTCGAAATGCCAAGATAGAACTCTTTTACATCCTCATTCTCGGCAAGGCTCGCTGCTGCGCCCTCCATAACGACGCGCCCGTTCTCGAGGATGTAACCAAAGTCGGCATAGCGCAGCGCGACATTGGTGTTCTGCTCGGCCAGCAGAAAGCTCACTTTCTCTTTTTGATTCAGGTCGCGCACGATTTCAAAAATCTCCTCAACAATCTGCGGGGCCAGCCCCATTGAAGGCTCGTCGAGCAGGATCATATTGGGCCGCGACATCAGCGCGCGCCCCACCGCCGTCATCTGCTGTTCGCCACCGGAGGTATAGCCGGACTGTGATTGGCGACGCGTTTTCAATCGCGGGAAATAACCGTAGACCTTCTCCAGATCGGCGTTCACCTCAGCGCGGCTGGCATTGCGCGTGTAGGCGCCGGTCAGCAAGTTTTCTTCCACGGTCAGATGCGCGAAGCAATGCCTGCCTTCCATGACCTGGATGACACCGCGCTTTACCAGATCGCTTGGGGACAACTTGTGCACCTTTTCACCGCGATATTCAACGGATCCTTTGGTCACATCACCGCGCTCGCTCTTGAGCAGGTTCGATACTGCACGCAGTGTCGTGGTCTTGCCCGCACCGTTTGCGCCAAGAATCGCAACGATGCCACCCTCGGGCACGCTGAGCGAAACGCCCTTCAGCACGAGGATGACGTGGTTGTAGATAACCTCTATGCCGTTGACGGATAGGAGGGGTTTGGCGGTGGTTGTGGGCTGTGACATTTGCATTCGAAAATTGCCTTGGCTTCCAATATTTACGTCTTCAATTGCCAACTTCGCACCTCCCCCTTCAAATAAGGGGGAGGTGCGTTATATCAACTTTCTTTCTTGCAATCACGCGGTGTGATTTTCTTCTCTTCCGCGTACTTCTTCGCCTGCGCTGTAATCATCGGCATCAAGATGCTCCGGTCGGCCTCATACCAGTCCGATGTATAGCTCCATGCCTTACCGTCCCACGTGTGGATGCGCGCTTTATGTGCGCCTTCGTGGTCGCTGCACGAGGTCTTGATCGGCTGCAACATGCCATCGAAGCCAATCGCCTTGATGCGGGCGTTGTCGATATTCAGGTTCTCTGCACCCCAACGCACCTGCTCACCGGTCACCGGTTTCTTGCCGTATTTCGATTGCGCCTTGCGCACTGATTCAACCACCAGCATCGCGCTAATCATGCCGCGGTTATAGAGCACATTGCCAACTTCTTCCTTCTTCCCTGTGCCTTTGCCTTTGTCATGCACAAACTTCATCATGTCTTTGTGTACCGCCGCGTCTTTCTCGCTTGAATGGTGCAAGGCAAGGCCGTTGTAGCCTTTTGCGGCCATGTCCGCCGGTAATACGTCCGGCTCGGCAGCGGACCACCACACGCCATACATCTGCAGGCGCGGATAGGACACCGCAATCGCCTCTTTGATCGCGGTCGAATTCATGCCGCCCCAACCCCACAGGAATACGTAGTCAGGCTTTTGCTGGCGAATTTGCAGCCATGTTGCCTTCTGCTCCAGACCAGGATGGGTGACAGGCAATTTGACCAATTCGTAGCCGTGCTTTTTCGCGTGTAACTCCAAGACCGGGATCGGCTCTTTGCCGAACGGTGAATCGTGATACACCAAGGCGATTTTCTTGCCCTTCAGGCTGCCTTTTTTGGAAACGTGCTGCACCAGAATATCGGCTGCCGTCCAATAGGTGCCCATCAATGGAAACGTCCACGGGAACACGCTGCCATCGACCGCTTCAGAACGACCATATCCCGTAGAAAACACCGGAATTTTGTCCGCCGGGGATTTATCGATCAGTGCGAACGTAATACCGGTCGAGAGCGGATTAAAGCCGGTCGCGCCCGTTGGCCCTTTGCCCTTCAGTCGCTCGTAACATTCGACGCCACGATCCGTCGCATAACCGGTCTCGCATTCTTCATAGGTGATCTTCACGCCATTGATACCGCCATCGCGTTCGTTGATCAGCTTCAGGTAATCAACAAAGCCATTTGCCCATGGCACACCGTTCGGCGCATAAGCACCCGTGCGATACACCAGCACAGGTACAAATTGCTCGTTGGCCTGCGCGAACACACTGCCCGCCGCTGTGGCGCAAAGCGCACCAAGGGCGACTGCTACTTTGCTCAATATACTTTTCATTTCCGTCCTCCTAAGTTGTTAACCACCGTTTCAAGCATCATCATTGCCGTGCTTTTCAAATCTTTGCATCCAGACAACACTACCAAAATTTCAACCTCAATGTGCATCAATGCGGAAATGGCCACAGCCGCAGCTTCTCTTTCGCGATGGCCCACAGCCGCGCCAAGCCATGCGGCTCGACGATCAAAAAGAAAATTATCAACGCGCC
>JANNRY010000037.1:0-5482 GCA_031401935.1 Betaproteobacteria bacterium
CGACGGGTGGTGCCATTCCTGCTGCAGCAATCTGAGCTGTTGCTTTTAATGCATCGCCAAATTCATTGGCTGGAAAAGATGTTTGCAATGCAACTCGCTGCGTTTGCACGTAACGATCAACGAGGCCGCGGGCAGGTGTGCTCGTCAGATGCTGGGTGCCAGCGACTTTCTGGCCAATCAGCCACTCAGACGGATGCTGCATATTGATCACGCGAATCTTGTTACCGCGAAATGGGCCCATCGGGTCGGCTTCGCGAATATCGAGATCGCCAAAAGCCAGCGCATCAAGGTTCGATGCCCGCAGCTTGCGGTTGCCAACGTTGGCCTTTAGCGCACGGGTGAGCCAGCCATCGTCATAGTATTGGCCCGGCCCTGCTGCGGTGAACTGCATCTCAAGATCGCGGTAGTGCTGATTTGTTATTTCTTGCTGACCGATACCCTGCACTAACGCTATTTCCTTGTTCTCCCAAAGCGGCAAGAGCGACTGCAATGCAGGATGAAAGCCGTGGGTGGTGGAAAACGGGATGAGCTGATCGCGCGCGATGGCGATGTTCGGTCGAAATTTTCGGTAACGCGCGTCATTGAGCGGAACGAACGTGTTGTACGCGTCGTTGCCACCTTTCAGATACACCATGACCAATAATGGAGATGGCTGGAGAGGCGCGCCAGTGCTTGCTTGCAGGCCATGTGACCAAGGTAGCCCGAGCAGTGGTGTGGCTGATGCGAGTGACAGGAAATGTCGACGATCCATGTTTTTTGATGTCAATGAATGCTGGTCAGGAAGGTTTGCGGCAGGCCACAATATAATTCACGCTTACATCGTCGTTGAGTGCGTAGACTTTGCTAAATGGATTGTAGGTCATTCCGGTGAGTTCACTGACGTTCAGGCCTGCATCACGCGCCATTGTTGCAAGCTCTGCCGGGGTGATGAAGCGCCGATATTCGTGGGTGCCCTTCGGTAGCATATTCAAGACGTATTCCGCGCCGATAATGGCGAACAGAAACGACTTCGGATTGCGGTTCAAGGTGGAAAAGAATACCCACCCGCCGGGTTTGACCAGTGCCGCTGCGGCGCGCACGGTGGATGGCGGATCAGGAACGTGTTCGAGCATTTCCATGCAAGTCACACAATCAAAATGTGCGGGTAACTGCTGCGCAATGGCTTCAGCAGAGATCAAACGGTAATCGACCCTCTGTCCGCTTTCCAGCAAATGCAGTTGCGCCACCTTGAGCGGTTTTTCGGATAAATCGATGCCCGTCACATTGGCGCCAAGGGCTGCCATGCTCTCAGTGAGGATGCCGCCACCGCAACCGATATCGATCACCCGCTTACCTGCAATACCAGCATGTTTATCGATCCATGCCAGACGCAGAGGGTTGATGTCGTGCAGGGGTTTGAAGTCGCTGTGCGGGTCCCACCAGCGGGCGGCAAGCGCGCCAAATTTGGCAAGCTCTGCCGGATCAACGTTGTTGTTTGTAGCGTCTGCAGTATTTGTTGCGGAGGAGGCGTTCATATTTAATTTTTCGCAAAACGCTGCTGCCAGAGAGCAGTTTTTGCTTTTAACTCGCTGATATCGAGTCGGGTAAGAGTACGGTTATCGAGCAGCAGTTCCCCATTTACCCACACATGGCTGACATTTTCGCGTCCCGCGGCGTGAAAGATATGTGAGACCGGATCATAGACGGGTTGCGTTTCAAGTGAGGACAAGTCGATTGCTGTCATGTCAGCGGCCTTGCCGGACACCAGCGAGCCGATGTCGTCCTGCCAGCCGAGCGCTTTTGCAGCGTTGATGGTGGCCATTTCGAGTTTTTGATGGGCGGGCAGGGCAGCGGCATCGCCAGTCGTACCTTTTTGCAGCAATGAGGCAAGCCGGGTTTCACCCAGCATGTCGAGGCGGTTATTGCTCGCCGCACCATCAGTGCCGATACCAACATTGATGCCAGCTTTTAACATCGCGCTGACGGGCGCGACACCGCTCGCCAGTTTCAAGTTAGACGCAGGGCAATGGGCTACATGGACGCCGAGCTTGGCGTAAAGCTCGATTTCGGATGGCGAAAGATGCACGCAATGCACGGCAATGAGATTCGGTCCGAGGATGCCGAGTCGTTCGAGCCGCGCAATCGGACGACAGCCGTAATCCTTTTCGCTCTGCACGATTTCATCGGCGGTCTCGTGAATGTGCATCATGACCGGGTAATCGGCTTCGGCGGCGATGGTAAATAGTCGCGCGAATGTTTTGTCGCTGACGGTGTACGGCGCATGCGGTGCCAGCATGAGTTTCAAGCGTGAATCACGGGCAAACTCGTCGCGAGGTGCGAGGCACTTCTCGATATACGCCTCAGCATCAGGCGCGTAGGGAGTCGGAAACTCGAGAATCGCACCGCCCAGGGCCGCACGCATACCCGATTTCAACGCAGCCCGGGCGGCAATATCATGGTAGAAATACATGTCGGCAAAGCAGGTGGTGCCCGAACGGATCATTTCCGCCGTCGCCAATTCGGTGCCGTCAAATACATATGACTCAGAGAGGTGCTTTACCTCGGTCGGCCAGATGTGGTCGTTGAGCCATGTCATTAGAGGTGTGTCGTCCGCGAGCCCGCGCATCAGCGTCATCGCGGCATGTGTATGCAGGTTGATCAGCCCCGGGATCAGCACGTGGTGCGGCAATAATATTTCGGGAACGCCAGTGAAGCGTCCGCGCGCAATTTCCGTTGGAAGAAGCGCCAGAATTCTGCCATGGTCAATCACGAGCGAGTGGTTCTCCAACACCAAACCTGTCGGTTCGACCGGTACCAGCCATCGCGGCGAAATCACTTGCGTTGTTGTCATTTCAACTTGAACCAAGCTCGGCATTTAATTAAATAGGTAGCCTATAAACAAAAAGCCCCGCGTGAAGCGGGGCTCTTGCGAAACATGAAGACGCTTACTTGAGTGACACGCCTTTGAACTCGATATCCACACGACGGTTTTTCGCGCGACCTTCTTTGGTCTTGTTGGTGGCAACCGGCTGCGTCTCACCTTTGCCCAGCGTGGTGATCTTGGCGGCTGCGATACCCTTCGAGACCATGTACTCTTTAACGGTCGTTGCACGGCGCTCCGAGAGCTTCTGGTTGTAAGCATCGGTGCCGACGGAATCGGTGTGGCCCGTTGCAATCACCATTTGCACGTCAACCTGATTCATTTTGGCAACAGCGGCGTCGATCGATTTCTTGCCATCGGGCTTGAGAACCGATTTGTCGAAATCAAACAGCGCTTCGGCTTGGATCGTGATCGCTTGTTTGACCGACGAAGGTGCTGCGGCTCCACCAGCAGGTGCAGATGGTTTCGCAGGTGCTGCCGGTGTTGCCGGCGCAGCTGGAGCAGCGGGCTTTGCAGGTTCTGCTTTCTTGGCAACGCAATCGGGATGTGAGATACCGCTCGATTGCACGCATGAACCTGATGCGTCGCGGATCGGGAGGCCCTGCGAATCGGTTGCGTTAGGGGTAACGCCCGCATACGCGGCCGATGCAGCCAGCGCGGCGGCGGCCACGCAAATTTTTGCCATATTGGCCGTGTTCACAATGAGGGAACTTTTCATTTGGTACTCCCGAGAAATTTAAATTTTTTGTCGTTGGTCGCCAAGCGCTACTGATATGGCGGTATGGCGATTTGGGGGCTAATCAAGCAATGGACGAAGCTTTAATGGAACTCGCCAAATCATACACGATTCGTTTTACCGGACACAACCTCCGCTTCGCGTATTTGCAACAACGGACGCCGTGGAGTTGCGCATTAACAACATCGTCGGTCAGAAATAGGAAAACCACAACATATTGTGTGTAGGACGGTTAAGACCGTCAAACAAAGGTGGTTTTCACATCCGGCGTGGCATTCCCTACGGCTTTGTGTTAAATTATCGTGTTTGATTGAGTTTTAATTCATTCAAAAACAAGCACTTAGAAGAACAGCAACCGAGAGAGCCGCAACGTGACTGAACCGCTATCGCCGCAATTCGCCAAAGAGACCATTCCCGTCAGCATTGAAGCCGAAATGCGTCAAAGCTTCCTTGAGTATTCTTTAAGCGTCATCGTTGGCCGCGCCCTGCCTGATGTGCGGGACGGTTTGAAACCAGTGCATCGCCGCGTGTTGTACGCAATGCATGAACTTTCCAACGACTACAACAAGCCTTACAAGAAATCAGCCCGTATCGTCGGTGATGTGATCGGAAAATACCATCCGCACGGTGACACGGCGGTTTACGACACGATTGTGCGGATGGCGCAGGATTTTTCGCTCCGTTACATGCTGGTCGATGGTCAGGGTAACTTCGGCTCTGTTGACGGCGATAACGCGGCGGCAATGCGTTACACAGAAATTCGCATGTCCAAGATCGCGCAGCAATTGCTGGAAGACTTGGATAAGGAAACGGTCGATTTCGGCCCGAACTATGACGGTAGCGAGCATGAGCCACTGATCCTACCCGCCAGGTTCCCCAACTTGCTCGTCAATGGCGCCACAGGTATCGCTGTTGGCATGGCGACCAATATCCCGCCGCACAATCTTTCCGACATCATCGATGCCTGCCTGAAAGTGCTCGATAACCCTGCGATTGATATTGAAGAGTTGATTGCGATTGTTAAAGCGCCAGATTTCCCGACTGCGGGCATCATTTATGGACTCGATGGTGTTCGCGAGGGCTATCGCACGGGTCGCGGTCGCTGCATCATGCGTGCGCGAACCCACTTTGAAGCGCTTGAAAAAGGTAGCCGTCAGGCCATCATCATCGACGAGCTACCGTATCAGGTAAACAAGGCCAACCTGCTCATCAAGATTGGCGAGTTGGTGCGCGACAAAAAGCTTGAAGGTGTTTCCGATTTGCGCGACGAGTCCGATAAATCCGGTATGCGCGCCGTCATTGAATTGAAACGCGGCGAAGTCCCGGAGATTGTGCTGAACAATCTCTACAAAATGACGCAAATGCAGGACACGTTCGGCATGAACATGGTGGCACTGGTGGACAACCGGCCACAGTTGTTGAACCTGAAACAGTTCATTACGGCGTTTTTGCGTCACCGCCGTGAGGTCATTACCCGTCGCACCGTCTTCGAATTACGTAAGGCCCGTGAGCGTGGGCATGTTCTTGAAGGCTTGGCAGTTGCATTGTCCAACGTCGATGAAATTATCGAGTTGATCAAAAAATCCGAGAGCCCGGCAGTTGCAAAGGAAGGCCTGATATCCAGAGTGTGGCGATCAAAGCTGGTCGAAGAGCTATTGACGCGCGCGATGGCAGATCAATATCGTCCGGAAGGACTGCCCAAAGAGTTCGGGCTGCAAAACAACGGCTACCGATTATCGGAAGCCCAGGCACAGGCAATTCTTGAATTGCGCTTGCAACGCTTGACCGGGCAGGAGCAGGACAAGATCGTAGAAGAAAACAAAGACGTTATGGAGAAAATCAGCGACCTGCACGACATACTCAACAATCAATAACTCGTATCGCTA
>JANNRY010000038.1:0-21008 GCA_031401935.1 Betaproteobacteria bacterium
GGGTACAGCGCCCACAGAAAGAAAGCCATGAAACAACGCATCTACATCAACGACGTCGCTGTACGCGACGGCTTCCAGATTGAAAAAAACATCATCGCGACAGAAACCAAGATCGCTCTCATCGACGCGCTTTCAGACACCGGTATCGCGAAAATAGAGACCACCTCGTTTGTGCATCCGAAACTGGTGCCAAACATGGCCGATGCGGTGGAGGTGCTGGCAAATATCAAACGTGCGGCTGACGTGACCTACAGCGTACTGGTGCCCAATTTGAAGGGCATGGAGCGCGCCATCGACACCCATCAATCCGGTGCCAGGATCGACGAGATCAATGTGGTGGTGTCGGTATCGGAAACGCATAACCGCGCCAACGTCAACCGCACCTGCGACGAGTCATTCGCCGACTTTGCGATCATGGTGGGCATGGCAAAAGCGGCAGGCATTCGCATCAATGGCAGTCTCTCGACGTCTTTCGGCTGCCCATTCGAGGGCTATGTCCCGGAGTCGCGCGTACTTGGCTTCGCCGCACGTTTTGCCGATCTTGGTTTTGATGGCGTAAGTCTGGCCGACACCACCGGCATGGCCAATCCGGCGCAGGTGGAGCGTTTGTCGGCAGCCGCTGTGAAGCAACATCCAAATATCGAACTCACGCTGCATTTTCACAATACACGCGGCATGGGATTGGCTAATGTCGTTGCTGGCATCCGCGCTGGTATCCTCCACTACGATGGTTCACTCGCGGGTCTGGGCGGTTGCCCTTTTGCGCCGGGAGCCACCGGCAACATCTGTACCGAAGATATGGTGAACATGCTCGAAGACATGGGCTTCGATACTGGCGTTGATCTGGATAAATTATTGGCCGCCGCTGTGAAAATGCCCGCCATCGTCGGCCATGACGTGACCGGCCAGGTGATGCGCGCCGGTAAAACCATGCATCTCCATGCGGTACCCGATAAGCTCTATACCCAGTGAATACCTCAATGAAAAGCATGAAAAAAACTCTACTAACGGCTGCAATGTTATGCGCGACCAATACGTTTGCTGGTGATTTGAGCCAACTCGGTTCGCTGACCCAAAACCAGTTCCTTAAACTCTCCACCGACCTTGGTGCGGTTGCCGCGTACAAGGGCATCACGCCCGCGACCCCGCTGGGTGTGGCCGGGTTCGATATCGGCGTTGAAGTAACGCAGACGCAATTGGAAAACAGTGCAATCTTTCGTCAGGCTGGTGCCGACGTTAGCAATTTGGCGGTACCAAAAATACACGTCACCAAGGGTTTGCCATTTGGGTTTGATATCGGCGCGTTCGTCAGCCGCGTGTCCGGCGTGGATGGCTCGCTGATCGGTGCGGAAGTCCGCTATGCAATTCTTGACGACGGCCTGACGACACCAGCGATCGGCGTGCGATTATCGGGCAGCAAACTCACTGGCGTCAGCAATGTCAGTCTTTCCACCATTGCGGTGGACGCGATGCTGTCAAAGAAACTCACTGTGATCACGCCATATATTGGTGCCGGGTCGGTGCGCGTCACAAGCCGCGCAGATGTTGCCGGTTTGCGTGAAGAAAGTTTTAATAAATCGCGTGTGTTCGTCGGCATGAACGTAAATTTTCTGGTGGCCAATTTTGCGCTGGAAGCAGAAAAAATGGGCGACAACACCAGCTTGTCCGCCAAAGTGGGCGTAAGGTTTTAGGTTGTAAACAATAATGTTTTCGTAAACGAGGAGAGAAAAAATGATCGGGAAAATAATCCGGGCAGCGTGTGCGCTGATGGCGGTATCTGCGTTATTGGCGGTCAATGGTGCTCACGCGCAAGCGCTTGAAAGGAAGAAAATCACCATCGCCGTTGGCGGTAAAGGCCTGTTCTATTACCTGCCTCTGACGATTGCCGAACGTCAGGGATACTTCAAAGATGAAGGGCTGGAGGTCGAGATTCCTGATTTCGCAGGCGGTGCCAAAGCATTGCAGGCGCTAGTCGGCGGCTCAGCTGACATGGTGTCAGGCGCGTTCGAGCACACCATCAATATGCAGGCCAAGAAGCAACCGATCACCGCCGTGGTATTGCAGGCAGGCTATTCGTCCATCGTGCTGGTGTTGCCGAAAGACAAGGCCGCGAAATATAAATCACCCAAGGATCTAAAAGGCTTGAAGATCGGCGTGACTGCACCGGGTTCGTCGACCAATATGTTTGTCAATAATCTGCTGGCCAAGGATGGCTTGAAACCAACCGATGTCGCCATCGTCGGCACGGGTGCGGGTTCGGGCGCGGTGGCCGCGATGGAAAAAGGCGAGATCGACGGCATGTCCAATCTTGACCCGGTCATCAGCCAGTTGGAAGCAACCGGAAAATACGTCGCCGTCGCTGACAGCCGTACCGAAAAAGGCATGAAAGATTTGTACGGCGGTGATTATCTGGCGTCCTGTATTTACGTCAATTCCGATTTCACCAAGAAAAATCCCAACACCACCCAGGCGGTGGTCAACGCGATGGTGCGCGCGTTGCGCTGGCTGGCCAAAGCGACGCCCGAGCAGGTGATGGCGGTGGTGCCGGAATCCTACATGGGCGGCAATCGCGGCCAGTACAAAGCGGCGTTGCTGAAGAACATGATTGGCTACTCGACCGATGGCCAGATGAGCATGAAGGCCGCACAAAACGTTTACAAAGTACTGAAGCAGTTTGAGCCTTCCGTGATTGCCGCTGGCGACTCGATTAATCTCGCGGCGACATACGACAACCAATTCGCGGTGAAAGCCGGCGCGAAATATAAATGAGACAAATGATTTTTTTGCGTCTGCCGTGACGGGCGAGATGCATGACGACAGCACTCTCCCTCCACAACATCACCGTTACCTTCACCGGTAAGTCGGGCGGGGCAGGCTATACGGCAGTAAAAGACACGACGCTCAATATCGCCGACGGCGAATTCGTTTCCGTCGTCGGCCCAACCGGTTGCGGCAAATCCACTCTTCTCAATATCGGCGCGGGTTTGTTGAAAGCGTCAAGCGGTGAGGTGAAGGTGTTTGGTGAGCCGCTGATTGGCCTGAACGCGAAAGCGGGCTATATGTTTCAGTCCGAATCGCTCATGCCTTGGCGGTCAGCAATCGATAACGTCACCGCTGGCTTGCAGTTTCGCGGCATGGATGTGGCGAGTGCGCGCGCGAAGGGTGAAGCCTGGCTGGAGCGCGTCGGCCTCAATGGCTTCGGTAATCGTTACCCGCATGAGATGTCAGGCGGCATGAGAAAGCGCTGTGCCCTCGCCCAGATGTTAATTCTCGACCCGAAGATCATGTTGATGGACGAGCCTTTCTCAGCACTCGATATTCAGACGCGCCAGTTGATGGAAAACGAACTATTGCAACTGTGGGAGGAGGACAAGAAATCTGTCGTTTTTATTACGCATGATCTGGAAGAAGCGATTTCACTTTCAGATCGCGTGATTGTGCTCGCCGCCGGACCTGCAACGCATCCGATTGGTGAGTTTGTGATTGATCTGCCGCGCCCGCGCGATGTGGCCGAGATTCGCATGACGCCGCGGTTTCTGGAACTGCACGCGCAGATTTGGCATGCGATGAAAGAGGAAGTGCTGAAGGGGTATGCGCAGACGAGGAATAGGGTGGTGGTGTGAGGAAGGCGGTTGCGGCGACACGTGGTGTTGCGCTTACCCCTCATCCCAACCCTTCTCCCCAGGGAGAAGGACTTAGGTCGGCGCCACGTGAGCAGATCCCAGAAGGGCACGATCAAATCCTTCTCCCTCGGGAGAAGGGTAGGGATGAGGGGCGACAGTCGCTGATGAAAGAACGTGCCCGCTCATTGCGCCACAAGAGCACCGATGCCGAAATTCTGCTCTGGCAACATCTACGCGACCGTCGCTTGCTAAATTGCAAATTTCGCCGCCAAGTTCCCATTGGCAAGTACATTGTGGACTTCCTTTGCGAAGATCCGCCAATCATCATCGAGCTCGATGGCAGTCAGCACATGGAGCAGGAGGACTACGATCAGGCACGAACAGACTGGCTGAACGCAAACGGATTTCGCGTGTTTCGCTTTTGGAACAACGATGTCCTAGACAATACCGAGGGCGTCCTGGAAAGTCTGTTCTCGACGATTCAGGAATCCAGACCAACAATCCATCCATGAAAAAAATCCCCATCTGGTTCTGGCAAATCGCCTTGCTTATCGCGATTTTCGCCATCTGGCACATCTCCACCGCACCCGGCCTGATCCCGCCGATTTTTTTTGACAACGAACATCGCGCCGCTTTCTTTTTTGGTGAACCATCAAAAATATTTCACGCGATCTGGGTCTGGTTTACCAGCGGCGAAATTTATCCTCACCTTTGGGTGACCTTGCAGGAGACAGCTTTGGCGTTTGTGATCGGCACCATGCTGGGACTGGGAGTCGGCCTGTGGCTCGGATTGACGCCATTTGCCTCGGCACTTCTTGACCCCTACATCAAGGCGATGAACGCCATGCCGCGCGTGATTCTCGCGCCGATTTTCATGGTCTGGTTCGGGCTCGGTATCTGGTCCAAGGTGGCGCTCGGGGTGACGCTGGTTTTTTTCATCGTCTTCTTCAACGTCTACCAAGGCGTGAAGGAAGTTTCACCGGTGGTGCTGAACAACGCGCGTATGCTGGGTGCCAATGCATCGCAGTTGCTGCGTTATGTTTATCTGCCATCGGCAACGTCGTGGGTGTTTTCCAGCTTGCATACCTCAGTGGGCATGGCGTTCGTCGGCGCGGTAGTCGGTGAATACCTTGGCAGTGCCAAAGGCGTGGGTTATCTCATTCATCAGGCAGAGGGTTCGTTCGACATCAACACTGTATTTGCAGGCATTTTGGTGCTGACGGTGTTTGCGCTGCTGCTCGATTTCGCGGTCACGATTGCGGAAAACAAATTGCTCAAATGGCGGCCACAGCAAGCGGAGACGGAAACGACGTAGATCGCCATCTGGTGCGGTTTCCAGCGGCAAAAGGCTCTGAAAGGCACGCCAGTGCTAGAGTTCGTAATTATTTAATCGCGATCAACCGGCTCAATCCGGCGCGACACTTTGCCGACGACTGTGGCGTCGTCGCCGACCATCACACTGAAATCCACCCAGTATCCCCACGTGTCGCGATAGCGGTAATCCAGCGCTGTCGCTTTCAGGTTGTCAAAACGAATCCGTTGGTACGGTATTCCGAGCAGTGTGGTGACTTCCTGCTCGCTTTGCCCAATCACTACCCGCGCAATGATGTCGTCATTGAGGTCCGGGCGATACATTCCCGTGCCGACTTGCGCGCAAGCCACGATGCCAAAAATCAATGGAACGACAGTAAGTCTGAAGAACTTTTGCCACATGTTGATACCCTGTTGATCGCAGCTTTGATTTGGTAAGATGTTCCGACCATTAATTTAGTTTCAAGGCGACGCAATTTTATGGAATTTTTTACGTTCGATTGGATATCCAATCCTCAGATTTGGTTGTCGTTGCTCACATTGACGGCACTCGAAATCGTGCTGGGCATCGACAATATCGTCTTCATCGCGATTCTCACCAACCGTCTACCGCCGGAACAGCGCCCGATGGGCCGCAAGATCGGCCTCACGCTTGCGTTGGGCACGCGCCTGATGTTGCTGGCGACGCTGGCCTGGATTGTGAAGCTGACTACTCCGCTGTTCACCCTGTTTGATCAAGGCTTTTCCTGGCGCGATCTGATTTTGATCGGTGGCGGCTTGTTCCTGCTCGTCAAAGCCGTACTTGAGATGCACGAAACCGTGGAGGGGGACCACGGCGATGCCACCGCTGGCACGGATGTTCCCAAGGTCTATCCGACGTTTTTTGCCATCGTCGCGCAGATTGCTGTGATCGATATTATCTTTTCGCTCGACTCCGTGATTACCGCAGTCGGCATGGCCGATACGCTTTGGGTCATGGTGGTGGCGGTGGTCATTTCGATGATCATCATGCTGATCGCCTCGGGCCCGCTGTCGGAGTTCGTGACCAATCACCCGACGATCAAGATGCTGGCGCTCTCTTTCCTGCTGCTGATCGGCGTGTTCCTGATTGCAGATGGCTTCGGCATGAAGATTCCAAAAGGCTATCTCTACTTCGCACTCGGTTTTTCTGTCATGGTCGAGGCGATGAACTACTGGATGCGCAAAAAGAAACTGCGTACTAGCAGTTAGCGAATCCAAAGCAAACCATGAGCGCCCAATTTCTCCAGCCCCTCCAGCTCACCCGCGACCTGCTGCACTTCAACACCATCAACCCGCCGGGAATGGAAAAAGATTGCGCGTGGCACCTTGGAAAATTGCTTGAAGCCGCCGGGTTCGACGTGAAGTATCACGAGTTCGCCGAAGCCCGCACCAGCGTTGTCGCGACCGTCGGCGGCAGACACGAGAAGCCGCCGATCTGTTTTACCGGGCATATCGATATCGTGCCGCTGGGCATGGCAGCGTGGTCGAAAGATCCATTCGCCGGTGAAACCGATGGCGATAAATTGTACGGGCGCGGCTCGACCGACATGAAAAGCGGCATCGCCGCGTTTGTAGTCGCCGCCATCAGGCTGGCCCCCTTTCTGAAAAATTCACCCGGCATCACTCTCGTACTCACGGCGTCCGAGGAGGTCGGCTGTGAGGGCGCCAAGTATCTTGCCGAAGCCAAATTGCTCGATCGTGCCGGCGCCATCGTCGTCGCTGAGCCGACCGGCAATTATCCCTACATCGGCCACAAGGGATTGATGTGGGTTGAGATTGAGACAAAGGGCAAGACGGCGCATGGCTCGATGCCAGAACAGGGCGAAAACGCGATCCTTAAAATGAACAAGGTGATCGACAAACTCGAACACTTCGACTGGCAACATCAATGCGGTGTCGATTGCCATCACGTCATGGGCAAGCCGACCATGAACATCGCCACTATTCGCGGTGGACTCAATACCAATTCCGTGCCGGATTCCGTAACGCTTACTGTCGATGTGCGCACCGTGCCCGGCATCGACCATGTACATCTTTGCCATTCGATTCAAACGCTGATCGGCGACATCGGCAACGTTCGTAAGATCGTCGACACGCCGCCGTTGTACTCCGAGCCGGATGAATGGATCGAGAGTGTTTACGATGTGGCGACACCATTTATCGATGGCAAGCCTTCGCCTAAAACGATTATGTTTTCTACCGACGGGGCGGATTTGAAAAGAGGCTACGGAGGTGCGGTGCCGACCGTCATCATCGGCCCCGGTCAGCCCGAAATGGCGCACCAGACCGATGAGTGGTGTTCGGTAGAGCGTATCGACCAGTCGGTGGAAATTTTCGAGAAAATCATGCGGGACTGGAATGGCATTTGAGGCGGTGAATGCCAAGCAGGCGTAAATCTTGTGTACTGGCCTCACCGATGTTCGGAAGGTCTGTCAACGCGACAAGGCGGTGTCGATCTACTTTGCTCGGGTTCATGGCGGCTTCGGCTTGAGAGAGTTGCCAGATGCGGCAAGTGCTCCCAGCGCATAACCCACGCCCATTGCAAGACAAAGTGCCGACGTGGCGATGATAAAAGCATCCACACTGCGGCAATCGCAGATGCCGGAAAGGGTACCCGGACGCCACAGGATTAGCGGAATGAATAGAGCGCCGCGCAGGATCAGCACGGCAGCGATAGTCGCAAGCCCAAGCCGCAAAAAGGGCAGGCGACGAATGATGCCCGCGCCGGAAAAAGCGTAGGCCGCAAGCAGCGCCAAAAAAGCGGCAATGATCAGGCAACTGATAGGCGCACGAATATTGCCGGCACGAGCCATCTCGACCAGGCCACGTGGCGCGCCAAAGAAAGCGTACCAGTCAGGGCCGCCGAAAATGATGGCGATGTGGAGCGCTGCACCGCAAGATGCAGCAACGCCAGCCAATAGCAAGTAGTTCTTTGCAAATCGCGACATGATTTATCCACACCTAAAGATAGAGGTCAGCGACCGCAGCTTCCGATAGTAGGTCGCAACGGTTCGACGAAATTCACGTTGCTGTTCCATTTTGCCCGCCTGCGTCGTCGTCGATTGGCTGGTCGTAGACCACGATACAGGAGCCGTTTTCCGCAGCTTCGCGGTGCGCACTCAAGAGTGTTTCATTGTCAGTGTTCGGATTCGCCGCCAATTTCCCGGATTTGCCGATCGTCACATTTTCCCAACCGGCAACTTCGACCGTTTTTCTGGCATTTTCCAGATCGTACTCGGTGCCGATGGGCTGGCGAATGTAGACGAGCAACGCGTGCCGCGCTCTCGCAGCAAGATCGCCAGTCGGCAGCACAACCGTCGCCTGTGCTGTGAACATATGAATTTCGTTTAACAAACTAACACCTCTATGGAGTTGTAAAACATGATGTTTGATGAGGCGCTGACTCTAGCATTGGCGCGGTGCTTGGGACAAATCGCGAAAAGACGCGCGATACGGCGTCTTCCGATTTCAAGCACAGGCCGATCATTTCGAAAAATGCGAGCCGCATTGCTTTTTGCGCGATTTGTGTAAGTCGTCGCTTGCTCAGCCGACATATTTAGCTGCAAAATCGGCCCGCAGCCTTGCCTGCGTGCAAATCCCCCTTCGTTTAGGTCAACTCCAGGAGCTCACATGAAACATGCGTCCCGCGTACTTGCCAGCCTCGTCATTGGTGCCACCACCGCCAGCGTTGCCCCAAGCGTCTCTGCGCAAACCCCCGGTCCCGACAAGCTTGTAGATGCCCTCGAAGGCGTATTCGGCAAGCACGCGGCGCGCCGCTCTGGCGCAAAAGGTGTTTGCGCATCAGGCTTTTTTGTCGGGACACCGGACGGTCGCGGGTTGAGCAGTTCTGCCATTTTTAGCGGTCAGGAAATTCCCGTGATCGCGCGCTTTTCGATTGGCGGCGGCAGCCCCAAGGCCAGCGATAAAGGCAAAAGTGTGCGCGGGCTTGCGCTGAAATTCAGCGGGCCAGGCGGCGAATCGTGGGAGATGGCCAACATTTCCGCACCGGTGTTCTTCGTGAACAGCCCTGAAAATTTCGTCAAGTTTCTCGAAGCGCGTCGGCCTGACCCAGCTACCGGTCGCCCCGATCCCGCAAAGGTGAAGGCATTTAACGAGAGCCATCCGGATTCGAAGCCACAAATAGAATGGCTGGCCAAAGCGCCGGTACCAGCGAGCTACGCCACCGTAAATTACTGGGGTGCCAATGCGTTTGAATTCACGACGCCCGCCAAAAAGAAAGTGTTCGGCAAATGGATGTTCGAGCCAGCCAGCGGCCAGAAAGGTTTGTCGGAGGACGAACTCAAGCAGCTACCCGATGACTTTCTCGCCGACGAACTTCGCAAGCGCGCTGCCAGCAGCAACATCGCGTTTAATTTCAACGTCCAGATCGCAGAATCTGGTGATGTCGTCAACGACGCGACGGTACCGCTACCGGCTAATCGCAAAGTGGTGACCGCTGGTCGCTTGGTAATCGACAAAGTCGAGGCAGGCCCGGGCGGCGCGTGCGACAAGGTGACGTTCAACCCGTTGATACTGCCAAAAGGTGTTGGCCCATCAGCCGATCCAACGCTCATTGCGCGGCCGGCGTCATACGGCATCTCGCTCGGCCGTCGCTTGAGCAACTAGCAAGCGATGCGCGGCGACTAAATCCGCGTTGCCGTAGGAATGATCGGGTCAAGTCTTTTCAGTTAAATGACAACGAAAGACTTGACCTCGTCGCATTCATATTGTGCCCGGTGCCACGTTGCGCGGTCGGTTTGAATTGTTAGACCGCGGGCTTGGAAGCTTTTGAAAACACCAAGAAAGCAAATAGAACCTCAATCAATCCACCGAGTCCTGCGGCAACGGCCGGCGAGACCGCCAAAAAGAAGGCAAGATTTGCAGCAACAATAAGGCTCACTCCCAATATCCAGAAAATTGGTCTGCCAAAAATACTTGCAAAGATAAGATAGCGACTGCCAATCGTTGCCATCATTGCCGGGAAAAATAGCGCTGGCTTTAGCAGGTAAAGACCATAGGCCATTGCGCAACAGACGATAAGCCAGATTGTCGATGCCATCGCAAGCTGGTTCAGCGCGTTGTCTTTGTTTGTCTTCGCGGGTCGTCCTAGAGCCTTTGTAACAACGAGGCCAATCGGATAAATGAGCACACCGCCAATGAGCAGCGTCCATACAGCCTTGTTTATCCCAAGCTGATAGCACACCAATGCGGCAGCAATCCAAACGAGGCCCGATACCAGAATTCCTGGCGCGCCGTCATAGTGGGCGTGACGCATTTCGTGTTGCTGCGCTTCGGTTGGAGATAGTCTCATCAGTGCTTCCTGCAGTTTAACGGCCTAGCTCACGGACGCGCCGCTTTTCGGCGCGTCCGTGAGCAGCGCAGAGTTAGAACTCGGATCCCAGCCCGATCCCCAACTCATACATAAATCGACATCAATTGTTGGTTTCAACCGAATGATGCAGTAGTCGAAAGAGCACAATGCTTCCGGACCAGTATTTATGCGTAGTAACAAATACTCGTCCGCTCCACGTTTCTCTATTGCCCAGCCTGCGACCATTTTCAGGCTCAAAGAAAGGCGGCGGTGTCCTTTCTGCTTCCATTCAAGGTCAAATGCCAAATTGTCCGGGGCAACGGCAATGCTGAGGTCGTCTTCTCCGCGCGACACCGCGAATCGAATTCCATAATACCAACCGTCATCGTGGATCTCAATCGGTTCAGCTTCGAAAAAGGCAATGTAGTCGTCAAGATTGGGACGGATGCTCATCTGAGTTCTAACTCGATATAGGGAGACACGCGTCTGCATACCTTCCCGCGCTGCACGCCATCATTCTCTTATCCACATAAATGTGCATACCGAACAATACCTTTTATCAGTGGTGCTGCCGCATATCGCCACTATTAACTGCGTCACGAAAAGTGGCCGCAACTGCGTGGAGCGGATACCGGAAAGAAACGGGGAAAATCATCAAACTCTAGCACTGGTGCGGTTTTGCGGCCATTATAGCGCCACAAGGCCCGCCAATGCTAGAGTTTCAAAAATGAAGAGCTGAATATCCATCTTATTAGTCTGGCGTTTGGCATATGGCCTTTTGACCGCAGTACAAGAACTCACACTGACACCGCCATCTTCACCGCCAACGCCACCAGAAACACCACGAACACTCTGCGCAACACCGTCACCGGCAACCGATGCGCGAGCTTTGCGCCCAGCGGTGCGATGAGAAAACTGGTGACAGCGATTCCCGCAAACGCGGGCAGGTAGACGTAGCCGAGGCTCCACGGCGGCAGTTCTTTATCGAACAGGCCGGTCACAACGAACCCGACGGTACCTGCGATAGCGAGTGGCACGCCGATGGCCGCGGCGGTGCCGATGGCGTCGTGCATGCGAAAGTTGCACCAGATGAGAAACGCAATAGACAACACCGCGCCGCCGATTCCCGCGAAGCTGGACACCACGCCCATGAGCATGCCGAAGGCGAACATGCCGCCCGCACCCGGCAGGGCATGGCGGCTTTTGGGTTTGAGGTCAAACAGTAATTGAAGCGCTAGAAAGCAAATGAAGCCAACGAAGAACGTTTTCAGAAATGCCGTGCTGGAAAAATGCGCGACCACCGCGCCAGAAAATGTGCCGAGCAAAATGCCGGGCAACATCTGCTTCACCACCAGCCAGTTCACCGCCTGATGTTTGTGATGCATCCATGCGCTGGTAATGCCGCCGGGAATGATGGTCGCCATCGAGGTCGCCAACGCCATGTGGATCAGGTGATCGCCCGAGAATCCCTGCGACGCGAAGGTGAGCGAGAGAATCGGCACCATTACCGAGCCGCCGCCGATGCCGAGCAAGCCCGCGAAGAAGCCGACGAAAATACCGACACCCAGATAGGTCAGCCAGAACGCGATATCCACTAAATAAGCCAGTCCGCGATCAGCGGAATCAGAACCGCCCCTGCGACGCCATGCATCCCCATTGCGAGTCCTGAAAATGCGCCTGCCTCGGGGTGGATCGATAGTGCGCGTGACGTACCGATGCCATGTGCCGCAACGCCGATCGCAAAACCGCGCTGCCACCACGCCGTCAAGCGCAGTGCATCGAGTACATAGCGTGCGACGATGGCACCGACCACACCGGTGATCACAGCGAACACAGCCGTCAGGGTGGGCGACGCGGAAATTCTTTCAGCCACGCCCATCGCGATAGGTGCAGTGACCGACTTGGCCATCATCGCTTTCTGGATGGTGCTGTCTGCCCCGAGCAAACGGGCAATGCCGACCGCGCTGATGATCGACACCACACCGCCGCACAGCATCGACACCACCAGCGGCACCACCTTGCCACGCAACGCACTCCAGCACTGGTAAATCGGCACAGCCAGCGCGACCGTTGCAGTGCCGAGAAGGAAATGAATGAACTGGGCGCCTTCAAAATATTTTGCATACGGCATGTCGATGAGCGAGATGCCGGCCGCTACGATGAGCACGGCAATGGCGACGGGATTGGCGAACGGATGCCGGTTGGCGCGTTCATAAATCGTGACACCTGCCTCGTAGGCGGCCAACGTCAACAGCAGCGCAAATAGTGGGCTACCAGCGAGGTAGACCCAGATTTCGGCAATCGGCAGCGTGGGTGTCATGAGCCGGATTTATCCGCAGGCCAGAATCGCAAAATTGCGGCACTCACTGCAATCGTCGCGGTGACGCTTACGATCAATGCGACGCTGATCGCCAGAAAATGGGTGCGGAGTTGCGGCAAAAACATCACCACGCCGACGGCTGCGGGGACGAATAGCAGTCCCAAGTGTTTGGTGAGTGCGGAAGAAACGGTATCGATTGGTGCGTCGACTTTACCGCGCCGGATCAGGAAAATCAGCAGCAGCAACAAACCGATAACCGGCCCGGGGATGGGCAGTGACAACAGGCGCGAGACTATTTCACCTGCGCCCTGAAAGCCGAGCAGGATGATGAGGCCGCGAATCATATTGGTCGACGAGCGGGCGCGTCGATCAGGGTCAAAACTTCTCCCCCAGCAGTTTCAAAACCGATTTCAATTCCGCCGACTTCACCGGTGAGATCGATAGCCGGTTGCCGCGTTGCAACGTGATCATGTCAGCCAACGATGGTCGATCGCGCATTTCGGCCAACGAAAGCAGGCGCGTTTTTTTCACCAGCTTCACATCCACCAGCATCCAGCGCGGTGTTTCGCGGGTGGCTTTAGGATCGAAGTATTTGCCCTTTTTGTCCCACTGTGTTTCGTCCGGATACGCGGTGCTGGCAACCTTGGCAAGCCCGGCGATGCCAGGCTCGGGACACGAAGAGTGATAAAAAAGCACTTCGTCGCCGACCTTCATCTGATCGCGCATAAAATTTCGCGCCAGATAATTACGCACGCCAAACCACGGCACGGTTTGATTTTTGGCATTGACGAGATCGTCAATGGAAAACTCTTCCGGTTCGGACTTCATCAACCAGTGGGCCATGATTTCGCTGTCAGGATTTGATTCGGTGGGGGGCAAGACAAGGCCAGCGCAGACCAGCACAACGGAACGGCATGGCGCTTGAGTGTTCGCTTAGGCCCGCACTCTTGAACCAGGGTTCAAGGCGGTCGCTCACCGGATGCCTTCAGGCTCGTCCGCGTAGGACGTGCACACCAGCACCACTTGGGCAAGCGTCCATCGACTAACAGTCTAAGGCTCAAAGGATGTAAGACCTAAGCGAACGCTGAAACGCCATGCAACAAAGACATCATAGCGCGTTGTTTCGGGCACGCGCTAGAAAAGCTTTTCCTGATCTGAAATAGCTTTTTCGATGATGTCTTCAAACGCGTTTATGCGGCGGCGTGTGCCGTCGAGGTCAGCATCTGCAGGGACAGCGGCCGGCTTGGCGGCCCGCCCGCTGGGCCTTTGCATATGTTCGTGGGCGATATTGAGTGCAGCCATGATGGCGATACGTTCATTACCAACAACTTTGCCGGTATCGCGAACTTCGCGCATCTTTTTGTTGAGGAAATCAACCGACTCCAACAACTGGCGTTCTTCTCCGTCTGGCGCTGCGACACGAAATTCCCGACCCATCACGGTGATGGTCACGCCTTTCGGGTCTTTGACTTCCTTCGCGTCCTTAGGCGTACTCATCGACGTTCACCTTCAGTATCCGGAAGCTGCGCGATCAAGGCTTCAATCCGCGTTTTTGCCTGATCGAGTTTCTCGGCGAGCCGTTTGACTTCGTCGGATTTGGTCGCCACGCTTTGACGTAACTCATTGTTCTCCGACCGCAGTCGGTGAAACAACGTGACGAAATGATTGAGCTTGTCTTCAAAGCGCTGGAGGTCTTGTTCCATGCGTTGGAATTTAACGAGAAAACCCTGTTACGTCAATGGTTAAGGCGACAATTTGAAGGTTTTTTCAAATTTGTCAACTTCTGTAAATTTTGGTCTGCAAGGCGAATATTGGCGTAGCGTTTGCAGGACGCTCACCACGCGTTTTAGCTTTACGAGTTACCCGTTCAAACCTATAGTGGTTGGCAACCGCAAAAAACGATCCAAACACGCGAGGACCTATGTCGTCACCGCTCGCCCTCTCGGAGCCACACGCCAACACCGCCAGCCCCTCGCAATTGCTGAGACTGCTTGCCGATAGTTTGCCCTCACTGGTCGCCTACTTCGTTCGCGCAGATTTCCGCTGCCAGTTTGCGAACAAGGCATATGCACACAATTTTGGGCTGGACGAACACTCCATCATCGGTAAGACCGTGCTGGAAATCATCGGGGCCGACGCGTTTGCAGTCATCGGACCTTATGTGGAGCGGGCGATGCAAGGTGAAACCGTTCGCTATGAGCGGCAAAATCGCCTGCCTGATGGCAGTGAGCGCACGCTTGAAGTGACCTTGATTCCACACGTTGATGCTACCGGCGCCACGTTGGCCGCCTATGTGCTGATCAACGACGTGACGAGGCAGCACGAAGCTGAAAAAGCGATCCGCGACAGCGAAGAGCGATTGCAAAAATTTGCCGCATCGACCAACGAGGGCATCGTGTTTATCGAGGCCGGCATCATCGTCGATTGCAACGAGGCCTCCGCACGGATGATGCGTCTTTCCCACGCACAGTTGATCGGTCGGCGCAATCAGGATTTCATTGCGCCCGAGGATCTTGAAACCGTCGTGAGCAATATCCGTGCAGGGTTTGAGCGGCCTTACGAAGTCACGCTGGTTCGTGATGACGGCAGCAGATTCGCCGTGGAGCTGGTGGGCAAGGAACTCGTTTACGCCGGTGTCACGCATCGCATGACTGTTATTCGTGACATCAGCGACCGAAAGCAAGCCGAGGCGCGCATTCAGTTTTTGGCGCATCACGATATTTTGACGCACCTTCCCAACCGCGCGCTGCTGCTTGACCGCATCCAGATC
Organism: Betaproteobacteria bacterium; assembly: GCA_031401935.1. GTDB lineage: Bacteria > Pseudomonadota > Gammaproteobacteria > Burkholderiales > Usitatibacteraceae > UKL13-2. The sequence continues at coordinate 15,357 of JANNRY010000038.1, forward strand.
ATGCTCGCGAGTGCGCGCCGCAATCGCACCGAAGTCGGGATCATGTTTATCGATCTCGATAATTTCAAAACCATCAACGATTCGCTGGGGCATTACGCGGGCGATGAATTATTGAAACGTGTGGCATCGCGGTTGCAGTCATGTTTGCGTAGTGTCGATGTAGTCGGTCGTCTCGGTGGCGACGAGTTTCTGGTTGTCTTAGCCGATCTCACCAACGCCGGGGACATCGCGCCGGTCGCTGAAAAAATCTCTGAGGCGATCAGCGAACCCTTTTCGCTTGAGGACCAAATCCTCTCGGTTTCGGCATCCATCGGGGTCAGCGTATTTCCAAGGGACGGCGAAACACCAGATTCACTCATCCGTAATGCCGATGCCGCGATGTATCTGGCCAAGGAACGCGGCCGCAATAACTGGCAATTTTTTCAGCCGAGCCTTAACCGGCAGGCGTTTCAAGCGCTGGCCCTCGAGTCCGGCATTCGCAAGGCCATCAAAGACCTCGAATTCACGCTGCACTATCAACCGGAAGTCCGCACCAACACCGGACAGCCAACCGCAGTGGAGGCGTTGATTCGCTGGAAGCATCCAGAACTCGGATTGCTGGGGCCGGACCAATTTATTTCCGTGGCTGAACATCGCGGCTTGATCATGCCGATTGGCCGCTGGGTCATCAATGAAGCCATCCGGCAGGCACGCGAATGGGCGGATATCGGCATGCCGATTCCGGTGGCGATCAATCTTTCGGCTGTCCAGTTCAAACAGAAAGATCTGGTTGAAGATATCGCCGCACGCCTGAAAGAGCACGGCGTCTCTGGAGAAATGATCGAGCTTGAACTTACCGAGAGTTTGTTTCTTGAGGACGTCAACGCGATGACCAAGACCCTTGGCCGTTTGAAGGATCTCGGCGTGAGCCTCGCCGTGGACGATTTCGGCACCGGCTATTCATCGCTTTCCTATTTGAAACGCTACCCTATCGACAAGGTAAAAATTGATCGGTCATTCGTTCGCGACATTCCGCGTGACGATGATGATGTTGCGATTACTGTCGCGATCATCAATCTGGCGGCGAGCCTTAACCTTAAGGTCGTTGCGGAAGGTGTTGAGACACAAGAGCAGGCGTATTTTCTTGAAGAACATCAGTGTGATTTTTTGCAGGGTTATCACATCGCGCGACCGCTTCCTGCCACCGACGTGCTCGAATGGCTGAAACGCCGACGTACTTGAGGTACCTGAGGCACCTGATCCATGCCTTTCGGCAGTCGCGTACAATCAGTCTGCTTGAGGTGCTTCAGCGTTCGCGCAAATTTCGCTGAAGTTAAACGGGAAGCCTGTAGATGAATTATCAGGCACTGCCCCCGCAACGGTGATTGGTTCACTTGTCGTCGATATGCCACTGGATGCATTGCGCTACGCGCAAGCCTCTGGGAAGGTGACGACAGGCGCGGTTGATTTCTTAACTGCACACCATCAGTCCGGATACCGGCCTTGGCACTGGCGCGACGCACTCCTGTGCGGCGGGCTGGTCGGTGTGCAAAGGTGATGGGCAGGATAACTGTTACGCACCTTGCATGAAGAATCACGCAGCTTGCGGGGACGCTCGCTGCATCCTATCCAGAAATCCCATGAGAGCCAACAAACTTAAACTTATCATCCTGTCTTCGCTCACCGTTTCGCCTATCGCATATGCGCAAACACACGCACAAACTCCATCACGGGTGGAGCAACTTGTTATCACCTCGGCACGCACGCCGCAGCCGTTAGGCGATACCCTCGCCACCATCAGCGTCATCACCCGTGAAGAGATTGACGCAGCAGGCACCGCAACGCTCGCTGAACTATTGCAGCGCAAAGCCGGTGTCGAAATCCGCGCCACTGGTGGTGCGGGCCAACCGGCCGGTGTATTCATTCGCGGTGCCAACGCGCAGCACACGTTGGTGCTGGTCGATGGGTTGCGCTTGGGGTCTGCGACCTCCGGCGCACCCGCGTTTGAAAATATTGCCCTCGATTTGATCGAGCGCATCGAAATCGTTAAGGGGCCGCTGTCGAGTCTCTACGGCTCCGATGCGATTGGCGGCGTGATTCAGATTTTTACACGCAATTTCGACCGCTCTCGTTTGCAAGCCAACATTGGCGTCGGCAGCGATTCCGCAACTGCCGTCAACGTAGGCTTTACAGCCATCGAAAACAAAACCGCGGTCACGCTCAACGCCGGTTACTCGCAAGTCCGCGCACGATCCGCCACCAATGCCGATGCGGGCAGATTCACGTTCGACCCGGATCGCGATCCGTACAAAAACAGCAACGTCAGCGTCAATATTTCCCACATGCTGTGGCAGGGGGAAACGATTTCGTTGAAGGCCTGGCAATCGCGCGGAACCGTGCATTTTGACAACGGTCCGGGGGACGACGCCCGCAACCGGCAGACGCTGACGGGTGTGGGTGTTTCCTCGGTGAACCAAATCATGACCAACTGGACATCGCGGTTGAATATCGGCCGAACGACCGATGACAGCCGCGTCACATCGTCGTTTCCAGGGACGTTCAAGACCGAACAAAATCAAGCGGTGTGGATCAATGAATTCAAAACCGCCAGCGGCAGCACCAGCGCCGGTGCCGAATGGCGTGAAGAAGATGTTGCGTCGACCACCAGCTACGATAAAAAGAAACGCAAAACTGGATCGCTGTTCGGTGGCTATCTTGAGCGCTTCGGTTCATCGGGCGAACAGCAACTGGATTTTTCGCTGCGTCGTGACGAGGAAGATCAATTTGGCCGCCGCAATACCGGCAGCATTGCGTATGGCGTGCAATTAATGCCGGCCCTGCTCGTGTATGCGCGCGCCGGTCGCGCCTTCCGTGCGCCATCGTTCAACGATCTTTACTTCCCCGGTTTTTCCAACCCTGACTTGAAACCTGAGCGCAGCGAGCAAGCCGAAATCGGTGCGCGCTTCAATAGCGCGGCTGTGCGCGCATCGCTGGTGCGTTTCGATAATCGCATTGAAGACCTGATCGCGTTCGATTTTGTCACCTTCACGCCAATGAATATTCGCAAAGCACGCATCAAGGGTTGGGAGTTGTCCGGCGATACGGCGCTTCTGAGCATCGGTATCAAAGCGTCGTTGACATCGCAAAAACCCATCGACGCGGACACCGGACTGCAATTGCGTTCGCGCGCAAAGCTGTTCGGCAGTTTAGCCCTTGAACGCACCATCGGCCAATGGCAAATCGGCGGTGATGTTGTCGGCAGTGGACGACGTTTCGACTCGGCAACCGAGTCGAGAAGCTCACGAATGAGCGGCTACGCGGTAGTGAATGCACGGCTCAGCTATAAGGTGAACAAGCTCTGGGCCGTGGAACTCAACGCAAACAATCTCGCCGACCGGCAATACGAATCAGCACGCGGCTATAACCAACCAAACCGGTCGGTGTTTTTGAATGTGAAGCTGGTTGGGTTTTAATTTAGTCGTGAAACACGTAGATCGCCTATTGGCGCGGCTTTTCAGGCAAAATTGCTCAGAAATCCGCGCCAATATTAGAGTTTACTATTTTTATCTGACGCGTTGCGTGCAGACGGCAAAAACTAGAACGACATTATCGTTAACGTGTCTACCGTGAACTGCTTGATTCACGCGACCGATTGCGCGCGACCGGCGATGAGCCCGGATACGCGCCGCACGACCGCGCCGGCAAACCGCGTCGCGGCGACGCGGGTGGGGAGCAGTTCCAGCTCCCACTGTTGTCCGACCTCCACTTCTTCATGCGTGAAATATCGTTTGAAGTCGGAAATACCACCCAGTGGATCGTCGCCATTCTGGCGGCCTGGCGTGATCCCGCCAAAATCAAATCTTCGTGCGCCGCTTCGCCGCGCCCAGCGCATCAAATCCCACACCAGCGGATAAGTCATCGGTATTTTGAGCTCGTTAGTACGCGTCGAGCCGGCTTCAGTGTAGTGCGCAATTTCGCCATGCAGGCAAGCCCACGAAAACGCAATGATCGACTCAGGACCGACGCGATCATTGCGCCTCAGTACATTGATTCTCGACAGGTGTGGCGCATCGCTGCAGAGCTTTATCCGCGCGGCCCAGTCATCACTTTTGACAAGTGAACTGGTACGCCGCCACGTCTCCTGATCCAGCTGTTGAAGCCGGTCTGCCAACGATACGTCGGTTACGCACTCGACTGTCACTGGCCGCTTGGCGGCAACACGAATATTTTGTCGTGCGGTCTTACCGAGTCTGGAAAAAATCGTGGCTTCGTCCGGCTCGAGATTCACAAACAGCGTTCGTTCGTACGTGCGCTCTGTCGGCACCCGGCGAAATCCATGCTCGCGCAGGCACTCCCCGGTGCGTTGTCGTGCGTTTGCATTGGGCGCAAAAACTTCCACGAGAATACGCAGCACCCGACCATCATGGCGAGCGTGTGATTTTGCTTTGGCCAATACCGCGTCAAGCCCCGCAGCATCGAGCCCGGCCGTGCCAACACCAAGACGGGCGATGGACCACCAACGATGGCCAGGCAATGACCGGCTTGGCCGACTCTCCACTGCGAGCCCGCCCTGACAAGATCCTGCTGCGTCCTTCAGTGAAACAAAAATGGAACGCGCACCAGAGGCAGCAGCGGCTTTTGCCCAGCAAAGGCGATAAGGGAGCGGTAGCGAAATACCCCGCGCGTCCAGCGACGCCTCGTTCGCAGCTCTTACCAAATCATTGTTTTCGATGATCGTGGGGTTGTATTGGTCGCCTCGACAGCCGCCCACCGGCAACGTTGCCGCGTTATCACCCGACATAGAGTCCACCGAACGAGTGAGCACAAACAGTCATAGGGCAGAACGGTGAGATGAGATGTAGATGACAAATTCTACAACACCGTCGGAAGTCAGGTGTCTGATTCGCAGGCGGTAACTTATATCGACCTTGACCAATATCAAGCAGGAACGGGCACTACATGGCATTAATGCGCCAGAAGCCGCGTCCATGCTAGGGCCTAGTTGCCAGTCTGGCGACATTTAACTTGGGTTCCTGCCTGAACGGGTGGCAGGCAGGAGCCGTTCCGTCAAAGCTTTGCGGCCACTTTTCTCTGCTGTGCCAACCGTGCCAATTGCACTTTCTCGCGCGCGGCCATTTCGGTCCAGCCGAGTTTCTCATATAGTGTCAGCCGTTGTGTACGTAGCTTCAAGTCAGCAGTTTCGGCCTTCAGTCTTGCATTGAGAACCTCCAAGGCGAGGCCCAGGTGACCGTTCTGCTCCAGCATCGCCGCTTCAATGGCGCGGGTCTGTTTGTCGGTCGGCTCGGCTTCCCAGCGCTTGATCTGGGCGAACGCCTGCCAGGCCGCATCCCATTGGCCGGTCGCACGCAGCACATCGGCACGCAGGCGCTCGATCTTCGCCAGCGTCTCACGTTGTGTCGTCATGCGCTTTTTCTCGCGCTCCTGTGCGGGGCGCGCAGCGAGGTCACCGGTCACGCTGGCTGGCGGCGCACCAAAGTATTGTGCCACCGCGTCCGGTTTAGCGAGTTCGCGGGCATCGTCCAGCAGCGCAATGACCGGCGCAACTGATGTAAGGATGACGACGGGCGCAGGGGGGTTGACCGCTTCCTCGTCCTTTCCCTTGGTGGTGTCGCTGTCTGCAACGGGCTTGGCCTTGGGCCAGCTATCGCCAGC
>JANNRY010000039.1:0-2556 GCA_031401935.1 Betaproteobacteria bacterium
GTGGATTGTCCAATTCCGACAAGGCAGAGCCAACCTCCATTTTCACCTGCTCGGCAGAGCGTTCTCCAATCAATATCGCTCGCGAACTCAGAAGCCGCCTTCAAGCTGGTCTGTAACGGTAGCCAGTTGCTGAGCGAGGACGAGAACGGTAATCATTCTGGCTGGCATAACTATCAAGCCGAGCGTGATGCGTTTCTCGCGTGGCTGGCGAAGGAAAAAATTCCGGGGCTGCTGTTTCTCTCCGGCGACCGTCACAACACGCAGGTATTTCGGCGCAACCAAAGTGGTGCGCCTGTCGTCTACGAGTTTTCCTGCTCACCCTTCACCTCGCGACTGTCGAAGCTGAGCAAGAAGGATCGCGCCAATCCACGTTTTGTTGCCGATCTTGGTGTTGAGCAGCGTAATTTCGGATCGCTGGAATTTGTTGGATCCGGCAAGCAACGAAAGATCGTAGCGTCGTGTTTCGACTCCAGCGGCAAACAACTTTGGCAGCGGACGCTGGCATCAATCAACACAGATGCAGGCGGCGAACCCGTTTGATGGCATCGTGCGCCTTAACTCTCTCCTCGTCGATTTCAACTCTTACTTTGCTTCGTGCGAGCAACAGGACAGACCCGAGTTGAGAGGACGGCCCGTCGGCGTGGTGCCGATGCTGGCCGATACAACGTGCCTGATTGCTGCGAGTTATGAGGCCAAGAAATTTGGCGTCAAGACGCTCACCAATGTCGGCGAGGCCAAGAAACTGATTCCCGATATCGTGCTGGTCGTCGCGCGGCACGAGCTCTATATCGACTATCACCATCGAGCAGTCAAAGTGGTGGACAAGATTGCGCCGGTGCGAAAAGTGCTTTCCATCGATGAAATGGTTTGCGATTTGCCGGCCAAGTGTCATGAGCCGGAACAGGCACGCGAGGTCGCGATGCGGATCAAACGTGCGATGGCCGAACATATGGGGGAATTTCTGAAAATTTCAGTTGGGATCGCACCCAATACGTTCCTCGCCAAGCTGGCATCTGATATGCAGAAGCCCGACGGGCTGGTTGTTATCGAGGCAAGCGATGTGCCGGAGAAAATTTTGCACCTGCCGTTGCGCGCTTTGCATGGCATCGGCAAAAACATGGAGGCACGGCTCAACCACTACGGTATCGACACCGTCGCCAAACTCTATGCCCGCACGCCGGAGCAGCTTCGCACCGTCTGGGGCGGCGTGGGCGGCGAGCGTTTTCATGCGCGGCTACGCGGTGAAGAGGTCAACGACATTGAGCATGGCATGGCCTCGATCAGCCACTCGCATGTGCTCGCGCCCGACTTGCGCAATCCCGATGATGCCTACGCTGTCCTGAATCGCCTCACGCAGAAAGCGGCGATGCGGTTGCGCAAGGTGCTGCACTACACCGGCCGCATGGCGATCAAAGTCAAATACCTGAACGGACCATCGTGGGAAAACGAAACACGGTTTCTGGAAACACAGGACACGCTTGACCTGATGCATGCACTCGACGCGCTGTGGGTCAAGTATCCGAAAAAGAAATCGCTCACACCGCTGCAAGTTGGTGTGACGTTTCTGGATTTGACTTCCGAAGCAGCGCAGTCGGCAAGGCTGTTTGATGATCTCGAACAGACCGGCGACAAAAAGAAACTTAACGCCGCAATCGACGACTTGAATCTCCGCTTCGGCAAAAAAGCGGCGTATTTTGGCGGCGCACATCGCGCACTTGATCATGGCAAGATCGCGATTGCGTTCAACCATATTCCTGATGTGGAAACGGAGAAATAATGGCAACCTCCGCCGCCGGATATAGCGGAACACCATTACCAAAGAAACTCGGCTTGAAGGAAGGCGGCACGATGGTGCTGGTCAACGCGCCGCCCGGCATTGAGCAACTGTTGGTTCCCTTGCCTGCGGATGCGACACTCGCTTCCAAGCTCTCGACAAGCAATGATCTTGTGTTGCTGTTTTGCAAAGACACAGCGGCATTGAAAAAGTCCCTGCCCACTGCATCAAAAAAACTGCACGCCGATGGCAGCCTGTGGATTTCGTGGCCGAAAAAATCATCGAAGCTGTTCATCGATCTCACCGAAGATGGCATTCGCACGGTGGTGTTGCCAACTGGTCTGGTGGACGTGAAAGTCTGCGCCGTGAACGAGGACTGGTCGGGACTAAAATTGATGGTGCGAAAAGAAAAGCGGGAGAGTTGGAATAAATGAGCGCACTTAAAGACAACGTCACCATCATCACCGGTGCGTCAACCGGCATCGGTGAAGAACTTGCCTACCAGTTAGCGCAGCAAGGCGCAAAGCTGGTACTCACCGCGCGGCGGCTCGATGAACTCAATCGTGTTGCGAAGAAAGCGCGCAGCTTCGGCGGCAAGGTCATCACCGTATCGGCCGATGTGGGCAAATTGGAGGAGTGCAAGACAATCATCGATGCCACGATTGCAGAGTTCGGTCGTATCGACACGCTGGTCAATAACGCGGGCATGACGATGTGGGCAAAATTTGCCGACATCAAGGACGTCGCAATGCTGGAGCGCATCATGCAGGTGAACTACATGG
>JANNRY010000040.1:0-1609 GCA_031401935.1 Betaproteobacteria bacterium
AAAAGAATTTCGTGCACGCATTATTGCGGCCAACAATATCCTGAATGCCTTGTTCATGGTGGTGGCTTCATTAATGGCCGCTGCACTCCTGCAATCCGGGCTGACCTTGCCGCAGCTATATCTGGTCGTCGGGCTCATGAATGCAGCGGTGGCCCTGTTCATCTTCAAGCTGGTCCCTGAATTCCTGATGCGTTTCATTATCTGGATGCTGATTCATACCTTCTACCGCGTTGACAAAGAAGGGCTGGATAATATTCCCGATGAGGGGCCGTGCGTGCTGGTTTGTAACCATGTGAGCTTTGTGGATGCGCTGGTGATTGGCGGTTGCATTCAGCGTCCGGTGCGGTTTGTGATGGATCACCGCATTTTCAAAATCCCGGTATTGAACTTTGTGTTTCGTACCGCAGGTACGATCCCGATTGCCAGCGCCAAGGAAGATGCCGTCATGCTTGAGAAAGCTTATGAGCGCATTGACGCGTATCTCAAGGATGGTGAAGTGGTGTGTATTTTCCCGGAAGGCCGCATCACGGATAACGGTGATCTTTACCCGTTCAAGAAAGGCATCACACGCATTATCGAGCGTACGCCGGTGCCGGTGATTCCGATGGCGCTGCGTGGATTGTGGGGCAGTTTCTTTTCGCGGTGGGGTGGTGACGCGATGCGTTATCCGCGCGGATTTTTTTCGCGCATTGCGCTGGTCATTGATAAGTCATGGTTACCTGCAACGGTAACGCCGGAGGGCTTGCAGGCAAAAGTTGCAGAGATCCGGGGAGATTGGAAATAGCTAAACACTAGCACTGGCGGGCGTTTCAGGGCATAAGTATGCCACCAGCCTCACCAGTGCTAGTGTTTTGATTCAGTACGGAATCATTCGCTAGAGAAATTCCATCAGAACGCAGCAATCTGTTTGCGAAGAGAGGCAACACATATGTGGTTCATCGGCTTAATCGTTGGCGCAATTCTCGGCGGCGGGCTGCACGGCTTTGCTGGCGCTGTGTGGGGCGCAATCATTGGCTGGCTGATCGGGTTGTTGCTGGGACGCAAGTCCAATACTGCCAAGCAGGCAAAGAGCGATGACAGCTTTGACAAGCTTGAGCGACGTATCGCACACGTGCAAAAGGCGGTTGAGGATATTCATTGGCGGTTGAATCGGCTGGAAGAAGAATCTGGCTTGCCTGCATCGCCACTTGCAAATGTGGCAACGCCTCCGCCGGTTCAGGCGCTGGCGCGCGCTGTCGATGACAAGCAAGTTTCAGCAGCGCCGAGGGTCGCCATGCAACCCACAGTTTTAGTGACTGACGGAACACCGCCCGCACCACAAACGCCATCGCCTGAACCTGTGCCGGTTGAGCAGCCAGTCCTCCGCGCGCCCGGTTTTATCGAACGCATGCTCGAAACCAATATCGTCGCAAAACTCGGCGTGGTGGTGCTTTTTTTCGGCGTGGGATTTTTGCTCAAATTCGCCTACGACCGTGGCGTGTTTCCGCCTGAAATGCGCCTGCTGGGTGTTGCGGTCGCAAGTGCCGTGATGCTTTTTATTGGTCTTAAAGTCATCCAAACCAAGCGTACCTATGCATTGATTTTATTTGGCGGCGCGATGGGTTTGATG
>JANNRY010000041.1:0-6149 GCA_031401935.1 Betaproteobacteria bacterium
AATTTGTATCCGCGGCCAGCCGCAGTTGAGCCTGTACTGATCGGCATGGATGAGGCATCCGAGGACGTTTTCGAAGAGCCACTGGCGATGTGGCACGCGCATCTCGGCAAGACGATGCGGGCGCTTGCAACGGTCAAGCCGGCAGTGGTTGGTATTGATATCCAGTTGCCGCCAAAGTCATTCGACAAAATCAAACCCGGGCTTGACTACGCTTTGCTCACGGCACTCCGGGATTTCAAGGCGGTGTCACCGCTCGTAGTTGCACATACAGTTGACCGCGCCGGATTTATTGCGCGCATTCACATTCCGTTTTTGCGCGCATTGGGGGACGAGACATTTGCGATTGATCAAATTATTGAAGATCCTGACCGCGTCGCGCGTCACTTCTCCGAAACTGGCGTGGTCAATACCGGTACTTTTCCGATGTTCGCTGCCGAAATTGCGCGAAAGGTTGGACGTCAATCCGGCGAGGGATTTATCGACTACTCCGTGGGTGGGCTGATCCGCTACATTCCGATTCAACAAGTGCTCGAATGGCAGGAATCGAACAATGTAGCAGAGCTCGAGCGCCAATTTGCGGGGAAAGTGGTGCTGATCGGAACCGTTGCCAGATCGCAAGACCGCTGGAAGCTGCCCGTCGGACTGTCTGACTGGGAACGTGGCGGCGCGGGCTATGCAGAGCAGGCGTTGAATCCGACCCAGCCTGGCGTGACCATTCACTTTCAGGTGTTACGCAACCTGCTCGGCGCAGGTCTGCTGAATCCTCTCCCAACCGTGTGGCAGTGGGTCATTTGCGTGCTGATATTGATGTTCGTTTTTGCACCATCAAATCGATCGACCTATCTATTCGCGTTTGTTTTCGTACCGCTCGCATTTTTTGCGCTTTCAGTGACGTTGATCACATTCAATTGGGTCATTCCTGCGGTAACCTTTACGCTGGTGTTGTGGATTGCGGTGGGTGTAGGCGCAGTCGCGGAAGGCATGCAAACCCGGGCACGGGAAAATCTGATCAGGCAATCGTTTTCCGGTAGCGTCTCTCCAACTGTATTGCAGGAGATTCTGGCGGGAAATTTGGCGGGCGGTATATCAGCGAAAACGGCACTGGTGTGTGTCATGTTCACTGATATTCGTGGATTTACAGGAATTTCGGAGTCGCTTTCTCCTGAAGCGGTAACGTCACTGCTGACGCGCTACTTCGACCGTATGGTCGGTTCCGTGCATCGCTTTGATGGCACCATGGATAAATTCATGGGTGATGGAATGATGGTGTTATTCAGTGCGCCAATTGGTCTCCCGAATCCTTGTGAGTCCGCTGTCAGGTGCGGTGTTGACATGGTGGAGCAACTCAGAAAACTGAACGAAGAATTTGCGGCGGAAGGTTTGCCGCCCGTAGAAATTGGAATAGGCATAAACTACGGAAAAGTAGTGGTTGGCAATATTGGTTCCACAGAGCGGCACAACTATTCGGCAATTGGTGACGCGGTCAACGTGGCATCGAGAATCGAAGGGCTGACAAAGCGCTTGGGAACGCCAATCGTAATGACCGATCAGGTGAGGGCGCAATTGCCGGATGGGTTCGAAATGATTGATTGTGGTGAACAAGCGTTACGTGGCCACAGTTCGATGCAAATATGGGGCGTGAAGGCTGTAGCGGCAGCGGTTGCGGCACCGGTAGCGGCAGCCCCGACATCGTAGTCACGATTCACGTAACCGCAGATTTGACATTTAGGGAGAGCATGATGAAAACAAAATACTTCTTCTCGGCGCTTGTGGTTTCAGCGTTGACGGTCGGGGCACAAGCGCAAGGTAGCGGAATCGCTTTTGTTACCGATGTCAAAGGCGATGCGGCGATGGATGCGGGCAAAGCCACGCTGATGGCAGAGGTAAAAAAAGGCGCGCGCATCAGTTGTACCAAGGAGTGCGCCGTAGGCGTGATGTATCTGATCTCGGGCAAGGAATACGTGCTGAAAGGCCCTGGCGATTTTCTGGTCGGCGATGCTGAAGTGACCGCTAAAATAGGTCCGCCTCCGACAATGCGCGAGACCAATTGGAAGGTGTCCTCCAAAGTGGTTGCGCAAGTCGCGCAGACATCGAGCGCGTCGATTCGAATGCGTAGTCTCGGCGGCGCGCAAAAAGCGGAGCCCGCAGCCCCCTTGGCTGAACGCCTTATTTATCCGCGTGATACAAGCGTCGCCACATTACAGCCGGCATTTCGCTGGGCTTCGGCAAACGCGAAAGGTCCATTTGAGTTTGAGTTGAAGGCCAGCGCAGGTGCCAAATCGGTTTACAAAGCCAAGCCTGCCACGACATCGCTGGTGTTGCCGAAAAACATCAAGTTGCTGCCTGATGCTGAATATAGCTGGATGGTCAAAGCTGGCGGTGGCGATGTCGGTATGACGACGTTTAGAACGCTACCGACGCACTCGCTGGATTTAACGCAAAAGCGCAAACCAGACGACAAAGCCCCATTTTCGGACTGGTTGCTCTATGCCTTGACACTCAAGGATGTCGGTGCCGATCAGGATGCAGGCGAAGTTTGGGCGCGACTTGCCAAAGATAGACCAGACCTGCCTGAATTGGCCGCGTTGGCGAAGTAAATGGCATCTCACCAGACGGCGTGCCGATTTCGGTCGGCACGCCGTTTGTTTTTAAGGGCTTCTATTTTTTGAATAGAGCGTCTTTTTGCGCAATAATCTGGTTATAAATACAGGCTTCATCATGCGCGCACTTATTTTTGCCAGAACTTACTCTTTTCGACGATTCAGCACCCTGCTGATGTGTGTCGTCGCGTTCTGTTTGCCCGTTTCCGGCATCGCCGCCAATGATGATCGCGTTGCGCTTGTCATTGGCAACGACCAATATCCGACTGACCCGTTGCGCAATGCCGTCAACGACGCTCAGGCCGTTGCCAAAACACTTAGCGATCTAGGCTTCAAAGTCATGATGAGACCCAACGCCGACTATGCCACGATGCGTAGTGTGGCCGTCGAGTTCGCCAAATTGATGGAAGGTGCCACCGCCGCAGTGTTCTACTACGCCGGGCACGGTGTTCAGTATCGTGGCGTGAATTATCTGGTTCCAACAGACGCAAAGCTGACATCTGAAGCATCGATACCGTATCAGGCGATGCCGGTAACGCAAATTATCGAAACAATGGACGACGCCAAAGTGCGGCACAAATTCATCATTCTCGATGCGTGTCGCAATAATCCATTCAGCAACGTGTTTAACTCGGTCGGCCTTGCCAAGATTCAGGCGCCACAGGGGACCATCGTTTCGTTTGCCGCTGCTGTCGGACAAGTGGCACCTGACGGAGCCGATGGCATGAATAGCCTTTACACAAGGACGCTCATCAGAGAAATGCGTGATCCGCAGTTGCAGGCGACGTTGATGTTTCAGCGCGTGCAAACGGTAGTGATGAAGGAGAGCATGGAAAAGCAGTTGCCCGAACTCCATAACACACCACTTTTTCGCGTGCCGTTTTTCTTTGCCGAGCGTAACGACCAAAATAGTCGCGCTACGCCGCAACCGCAGGCATCCGGCCCTTCCGGTGATACGCAGGCGCTCCTTGAAAACGAATTCTGGAAAAGTGCAAAAGAAGGCGGGCGGATTGAGGGCTATCAGGTCTACCTGGAAAAATACCCCAATGGCTATTTTTCAGCGCTAGCCCGACTGGGAATTGACCGTTTGCGGCAGGAAAAATCCCAGCAGCAGGTTGCAGCCACGCCGCTATCGGCAGGTAATGTCAGCAGCGCACCGGTGCTACTGCCTGAATCAAATGTTGTACGAACTGCGCCTGCTACCACGCAGGCACCAACTCTGACCGCAGAGCGGGTTCCGGCGCCGCCTGCGAAAACCGTCATTGCGAGTGCGGCACAAGTACCGCCGAGCCAGCCAAGCGATTCGCGTGGACTTGAAATAAGACCTGCCGCTGCCGCGCCAATTATTCCGAAACCAACTGAGCTTGCATCACCCATGCCGTTACCGGCTGCTGCGTCGAGCAGCATCCCGGTATCGAGCGCAGATAAAATCGCAGCGATTTCGCCGGAGCAACGGACCACATTGCCTCCCGCGCCTGCAGTCGTAAGAACGCTGAGCGGTGTCATTCAGTTCCCCGATGGCGCGACCTACAACGGCGAATACAAGGAGAACAAGGATAAGTTGCAGGTTCTGCACGGTCAGGGTGAGTTCATTTCATCAACCGTGCGTTACAAAGGTGATTTCCGGGATAACAAAAAGCAAGGCAAGGGCACTTACATCTGGGCCAATGGGGACCGCTATGAAGGGGACTTTGTCGATGATGAACCTTCAGGACGCGGCAAATTTGTATTCGCCAGCGGTGACCAGTACGAAGGTGAGTACTCGAAAGGTGCATTCAACGGCAAAGGAATCTTTGTCGCAAAGAATGGTGACAAAACGGATGGCGTTTTCCTGAACAACAAGGCGAACGGCCAAGCGGTTTACGTCTTTGCCAGCGGCGATAAATACGAAGGCGAAATGGCGGCTGGAAAGATGTCCGGCAAAGGCAAGTTCACGACCAAAGGTGGGGATCGCTGGGAAGCGACGTTTGTGAACGATCAAGCGCACGGTAAGGGTGTTTACTATTTCTCCAACGGGGACCGCTACGAAGGTGAATTTACCAATGGCGCGATGACCGGCAAGGGTGCGTATTTCTATTCAAGCGGTTACAAGTCCGAGGGCAGCTACGTGAACGCGCAACTGAGCGGCGAGGGCAAGTTTTATTTCAACGATGGCGACTGGTTCGAAGGCGTCTTCGAACGAGGGTTGGAACGCGCAAAGGGATTTTCAGTTTTCAAAGACGGCACCAGACGTAGTGCGACCATGATCAATGGCAAAGTAACGCTGGATGGCGGTTGAGTGGGCGGCAAATGACTCTTTCAACGGCGAGTCTTGCACTCGCTATTCCAATCGGCACGACGGGCAGCAAAGCAATTACGGTAGCCGATGAACACACCGCACCATTCGTGGGTTCTGGCCGCGTGCATGTGTTGGCGACCCCAGTGATGATCAATATGTTTGAAGCGGCCGCTCTGGCAGCAATCGAACATCTGCTTGCCGACGGACATCAGAGTCTGGGTACCCATCTCGACGTTTCCCATCTCGCTGCTACGCCGGTCGGTATGCATGTCACGGCAACAGCAGAAGTCACTGGCGTCGAGGGGCGAGTGGTCAAATTCAAGGTGAGCGCAAGAGACGAACGCGATTTGATCGGTGAAGGTATGCATGACCGGGTAGTGGTCAACGTTGCTAAATTCGATTTGCGGGTGCAGGAAAAGATTGCTGCTTGCAAAAAATAGCCGCGCGGCAAGTCATGCACACTACTGACGGTTGGATCGTGGTTTAAGCAATGCCTCGCGAATCTTCGGCAGCGCCGCGCGAGCAGCTTCCTCACCACGCTTGATGCACATCAGGCGATAAGCCTCACTGATACTTGCGTAGTAGTTCAAATCCGGATGGATGAATACATCTGCAAAGGGGCGTTCCTGCGCAATTAGTGCAGTCCGCCTGCGGTCACGTACGCGCCATGCTTCCGGCGCTTCTGCTGGCGTTCTTTCAAGGTATGCCGAGACATCAACGGCAATTACGACGTCAGCACCGAGGTCGCGCGCCACGCGGATCGGTACCGGCTGCGCCTCATCGCCATCGTGATACTCCGTGCCACGGATTCGAACAGGCGCGAATTGGCCGGGTGTGGCGCTCGATGCACGCACCGCCGCGCCGGTATTACCGCGCGTGAAAACAGACAGTGTGTTGCTGTCCCGCTTGGCAACTGTCACCGCCAGTTTGCGCTGGAATCCTTCGAGCGGTTTGCCATCGGTGTGTGCGCGGACAAAGTCTTCGAGTGCGCCGCCGTTACCGGTGAATCCGGATGTCGAGACGCCAATAAAACGCGTCGGATCAATGTCCAGCGCAATTTTTTGAATGGTCGCCGCCGACAAGCCGTTTGCGTAAAGTGCACCAATAATGCCGCCAACGCTTGTACCGACCACCAAGTCTGGCTGGATGTCGTTGGCTTCCAGAACATTGAGAACGCCAATGTGTGCAAAGCCGCGCGGCCCCCCGCCGCCAAGCACCAGTGCGACGCGCGGACGCTTGTCCGGCGGGTACGGCACGAACTGCGGTGCGTC
>JANNRY010000042.1:0-7248 GCA_031401935.1 Betaproteobacteria bacterium
ATTGGCCTGGTTGGCATTGACAATCAGTCGGGCACGGCGCGCTTTGCGTTTGAAATTCCGCAATTGCTAGACGGCATCGAGGTCGTTACCGTTGCCGTTGGTCTGTTTGCCGTCGGTGAAACACTGTGGGTCGCGTCCAAGGAGGCGCGCATCGTTGATGCGGTAATGAAGATGACGGACTCAATCTGGATGAAGGCTGAGGATTGGAAGCGTTCGTGGAAGCCGTGGTTGCGGGGTTCTGCGATTGGTTTTCCGTTCGGTGCTAATCCGGCCGGTGGCGCGGAAATTCCAACCTTCCTCTCGTACGCATTGGAAAAGAAGCTCACGAAATATCCAGAGGAATTTGGCAAGGGCGCGATTGAAGGCGTTGCCGGGCCGGAAGCGGCGAACAACGCGTCTTCGACCGGAACGATGACGACGTTGCTCGCGCTCGGCTTGCCGACCTCTGCCACCGCTGCCATTTTGCTCGCGGCGTTTCAGCAATACGGCCTGCAACCGGGGCCGTTACTGTTTGTCAATTCCGCCGATCTGGTTTGGACGTTGATCGCGTCGATGTACATCGGCAATGTGATGTTGTTGGTATTGAATTTGCCGTTGGTTGGCTTGTGGGTGAAGCTATTGAAAATCCCGAAGCATCTGCTTTACGCGGGCATTCTGATTTTTGCCACGCTCGGCGTTTACGGGATGCGTCAATCTTCGTTCGATATATTCCTGCTATATGCAATCGGGCTGCTCGGCTTCATGATGCGTCGCTATGATTTCCCAACTGGGCCAGTGCTCATCGGCATGATCCTCGGCCCGCTTGCTGAAGCCCAACTGCGTCGTTCGCTGTCGATCAGCCAAGGTGACTGGATGATCTTCCTACAGAAACCTCTATCGGCGACGCTGCTCGCAATCACGGTGTTGATCGTGGTCGGGCCGTGGCTGACAAAGAAGTTTAAAAAGAAATAAGTAACACCAGCACTGGCGCGGCTTTCAGGCAATAATTGTCTGTAAAGCCGCGCCAGCGCTCATTCTAACTCACGATATTTCACATCAAAGTAACCGCGATGAACATCCAATACGACCGCTTCTACCGCTATACCGAATTCACCGAAATCCTCCATCAGTTCGTCAAGAAATTTCCCGAACTCTTGTCGATTGAAAGCATCGGCAAGAGCCATGAGGGCAAAGATATTTGGGTCGTGACCGCGACCAACCAGGAGACCGGTGCGGCCGCGGACAAACCCGCCTACTGGGTTGACGCCAATATCCACGCCAGTGAATTGGCTGGTGGTGCCGCGAGCCTCTATCTGATCGATACCCTCACTAAAAATTACGGCAAGCGCGACGACATCACACGCTGCATGGACACGCGCGTGATGTACATCTGTCCGCGCATCAACCCCGATGGTGCGGAGTGGGCGATGCGCGATACGCCCAAGATCGTGCGCTCGTCGACGCGCTCGTATCCGTACGACGAAGAACATATCGAAGGCATGGATATCGAAGACGTGAATGGCGATGGCCGCATTCTGTCGATGCGCATCAAGGACGATAACGGCAACTGGAAGACGCATCCGGATGAACCGCGCTTGATGATCCCGCGCGGGCCGACTGAGTATGGCGGCACTTATTACCGCATGCTGCCCGAAGGCACCATCCGCAATTACGACGGCGTCTCGATCAAGGTGAACAAGGACAAGCAGGGGCTGGATCTCAATCGCAACTTCCCCGCCGGTTGGCGGCAGGAGCACGAGCAATTCGGCGCGGGCCCGTATCCGACATCGGAGCCCGAAGTGCGAGCCGTCGTGCATTTCATTACGCATCACGCCAACATCACCGGCGGTCTCTCGTTTCACACCTGGAGCGGCGTGTTGCTGCGTCCGTTTGCGACGATGTCCGACGAGGAAATGCCGCCGGAAGATTTATGGACATACAAAAAGCAGGGCGAAGAAGGCACCAAGATCACGGGTTATCCAGCGATTAGCGTTTATCACGAGTTCCGTTATCACCCTAAGGATGTGATCACTGGTGCGTTCGACTGGATTTACGAGCATTTGGGGCTCTATGAATGGACGATTGAAATCTGGTGCCCGATGCGCGAAGCAGGCATCAAGGATTACAAATACATCGACTGGTTCCGCGACCATCCCGTTGAGGACGATTTGAAAATGATCGCCTGGGCCGACAAGGAATTGAAAGGCAAGGGCTATATCGACTGGGCCAAATTCAACCATCCGCAACTGGGCGAAGTTGAAATCGGCGGCTGGGACAAAATCCACGCCTTCCGCAATCCGCCGCCGCACCTGCTCGAAAAAGAAATCGCCAAATTTCCCGATTGGCTGGTGTGGAACGCGCTGATTTCACCCAAGCTCGAACTCGTTCACGCGAAGGCCGAAAATATCGGCGGCGATTCGTACCGCATCGAAGTCGCGGTGCAGAACACCGGCTACCTGCCCAGCTACGTATCCAAGCGCGCGCACTCACGCAAGCAGTCGCGTGGTGTCGTGGGTGAGATTTCGCTACCCGCAGGCGCGACGCTGGTGTCAGGAAAATTGCGTGAAGTCGCGGGGGAGCTTGAAGGTCGCGCGTACAAACATACGTTGATGAGTTTCTGGACGGACACGACACCAACGGCGGATAAGACGAAGTTGGAGTGGGTGGTGAATGCGCCTAATGGTGGAAGTGTTGAACTGGTGATCAAGCATGAGAAGGCGGGGACTGTGCGCGCGAAAATCAAACTGGTGTAAGTCACATGTCATTTCGAACCCAGCTTGTTCGGGTGAGAAATCTGCTTCAATGGTTTATTGCTAAAGAAATCGCAGACCAACGCGAGGCGAGATATGGACACTGCGAAAGCGCACTTCTCGCAGTTTATGACAGGTGAGAATGAGCAAACTGAAAGCCTACAGAAAAGAACCTACCGTGGACACCGTGCTGGATGAGCGTATTCGCGCAGCGATGGGGAAAGCGATCAGACAAGTGCGTCGCCATGCTGAGGTCAACAAAATCAAGCTCGCGGTAGCCGATAAAAATCGTGGTCTGTCCCTAAATAGTTCCAATAACGTTACTCAATTGGAATAGATTTCCCAAACCGATGCGCTTACTTCAGGCCGACTGTACCGGCCTCGGGCCACTCGCTGTCACCGACGCGTTTCAATGTCATCTCGAAAAAGCGTACCGCAGGCTTACCCGGTTCCATGCGATCACCAGTCTGGCGCCATTCGCCGTTCTTGATCACTGCGTTGTAGCGCATCGTCATGGGGCCGGCCGGTATCTCCCAGCTGAATCCGTCGGCATTGGACTGGTAAACGTAGTCGCCGGAGAAACCCTGCGCGTAGGTGCGAAAGTTGTAAGTCTTGGTGGCAGCATTGAACGATACAACGCCGAAGGCGTTGAACGCCGTCTTGCCATCCGCGTCGTAACCGCGCCCTTCGATCAGTTTGATCGTGCCGCCCAACAAAGGCCCGATTCGCTCGGTTTGAGTAACAGTGTGCTTGTCGCCATTCGGTAGCGTTGTGGACGCAGAACCACGCCAGACGCCATCGAGCAACGATAGTTTTGACATCGCTTCCTTCTGCGCAGCCATTAACGCGCCTGGATCGGGACGTTGCGCCCAAACAACAATCGGGATCATCGTCGCGCAAAACAATAGCCCCGTATTTATCCAAGCGTGCTTTATTACTTTCATGTTCGCTCCTCAAAAGGTTAAATTCCGCACAAACGTTGGTAGCCGTTGGGCTAGCTTCGTCAACCCAACAATGCCAATCATGTTGCTAAATGCGACGGGTCGCTGACCGCTGTTGGCCAGGTAAGGCCAGCCCAACGCGCTGCTCTCTCGCATTGCCGCTTTGTAGAACGCCATTCCGCGGGCTTCGCAGGCACAAAATGCCCCAGGGTCCACGCCAGTGCTGGCGTTTTGCGTTTTCAACAGTGCGCATTAAGCCGCAGCTAAGCAACTACTACTACACCCTTCCAAAACGCCACCCGTCCTCTTATCTGCTTGGCAGCATCCTTCGGCTCCGGGTAATACCAAGCTGCATTCTTGTTCACATTTTCATCGATAATCACATCGTAATAATGCGCCGTGCCTTTCCACGGACACACCGTCTGGTGCGAACTCGCTTGTAGGTGTTCGTCATGTGCGGACGCAATCGGGAAATAGATATTGCCTTCGACGACCACGGTGTCGGAGGTGGCAGCTTCTGCGATGACCTTGCCCTGCCATGTTGCTGTTGCCATGTCGTTCTCCTTTTTGTGTGAGATTCAAAGGTGAGGCACACCACACAACCACTGTCATTTCGACCGTAGGGAGAAATCTGCTTTTCGGCGGCTCGAAGGCGCACAGCAGATTTCTCGCTACGGTCGAAATGACAATATTTTAATGTGGTGAATAATCCTGACAGCACTGCATCGCTTTGAATCGCATGCTTCCTCTTTGGCTTGTCACTCCGCCGCTTGCACAGCCTCCGGCTGATAGGTCAGCAACGGCGGGCAACTGCAAAACACATTCTTGTCGCCATACACATTGTCGATGCGGCTGACCGGCGGCCAGTATTTGGTCTGCTTCAATCCCTTGACCGGGAACGCAGCGCGCTGGCGCGTGTAATCGTGCGCCCATTCGTCGCTCATCACCATCGCGGCGGTATGCGGCGCGTTGCGCAGTGGGTTGTCGTCACGGTCTGACTTGCCGTCTTCCACCGCGCGAATTTCTTCGCGGATGGTGATCATGGCTTCGATAAAGCGGTCCAGTTCTTCCTTCGATTCGCTCTCTGTCGGCTCGACCATCAACGTGCCGGAAACGGGGAACGAGAGTGTCGGTGCATGGAATCCAAAATCGACCAGGCGCTTGGCGATGTCTTCGGCGCTCACGCCAGTTTTTTCCTTGAGCACGCGCGGGTCGAGGATGCATTCGTGCGCGACCAGGCCACCCTTGCCCGCGTACAGCACCGGGTAGTGCGGCGCCAGTTTGGTTGCGATGTAGTTTGCATTCAGTATTGCCACCTGCGTCGCTTGCTTCAAGCCTTCCGCGCCCATGAGCGTGATGTATGCCCACGAAATAGCGAGGATGCTGGCGCTGCCGTAGGGCGCTGCTGAGACCGGACCGACCGGGTGACCCACGTCGATGGTCGCGCGTGCGGGCAGGTACGGCGCCAGATGTGCGCGCACCGCGACCGGACCCACACCGGGTCCGCCGCCGCCGTGCGGGATACAGAAGGTCTTGTGCAAATTCAGGTGCGACACATCTGCGCCGAATTTGCCCGGCCGTGCCGTGCCGACCAGTGCGTTCATGTTCGCGCCATCGAGATACACCTGGCCACCGTGCTCGTGCACGATCTTGCAGATGTCGACGATGGCGTCTTCGAACACGCCGTGCGTGGAGGGATACGTCACCATCAACGCGGCGAGGTCGCTCTTGTGTGCTTCGGCATGGTGCTTTAGATCGGCGATATCGACGTTGCCATCGCTGTCGCAGGCGACCACCACCACATCCATGCCGGCCAAGTGTGCTGAGGCGGGATTGGTGCCATGAGCGGAGCTGGGGATGAGGACGATATTGCGATGCGCCTCGTTGCGAGCACGGTGGTACGCCTGAATCGCCAGCAGTCCGGCGTATTCGCCTTGCGCGCCGGAGTTGGGCTGCAGCGAGACGGCATCATAGCCGGTGATTTCGCACAGCATTTTTTCGAGGTCCGTGATCATCTCGCGATAGCCGACCGTCTGGTCGTCCGGCGCGAAAGGATGGATGTCGGCAAATTCCGGCCAGGTCACCGGAATCATCTCGGTGGTGGCGTTCAATTTCATGGTGCAGGAGCCCAGCGGGATCATGGTGCGGTCTAGCGCTAAATCACGATCAGCCAGCATGCGCAGGTAGCGCAGCATGGCGGTCTCGGAATGATGGCGATTGAAGACCGGATGGGTTAGGTAGGCCGAAGTACGTTGCAAATCGGCGGGCAGCATCATGTCTACGGATGCTTCGATGGCCGCTAAGGCAGGCGGTGTTTTGGCATCCCCCGCAAATACTTGCCACAGTGTTTCGACGTCTTCTGCTGTCGTGGTCTCGTCGAGCGATACGCTCACCGATGCGGCATCGATGAGGCGCAGATTAATTTTCTTCACCAGTGCACGCTCAATGATCGCGTCAGTCTCCTTGCCAGTGTTGACTTTCACTGTATCGAAAAACGCGGCGTCGGCAACATTGTGGCCGAGCAGCGACAAGCCTTTTGCAAACGTAGCCGCGAGTCGATGCACATACAGCGCGATCCGCTTCAGGCCAACCGGGCCGTGGTACGCGGCGTACATCGATGCCATCACCGCGAGCAGCGCTTGTGCCGTACAGATATTGCTGGTCGCCTTTTCGCGGCGGATATGTTGTTCGCGCGTTTGCAGCGTGAGGCGATAGGCTGGATTGCCCATCGTGTCGATTGATACGCCAACGAGGCGCCCCGGAAGCTGGCGTTTGTACGCATCCTTGCAAGCCATAAACGCCGCATGCGGGCCGCCAAAACCCATCGGCACGCCGAAATGCTGTGAATTACCGATGGCGATATCCGCGCCCAATTCACCGGGCGGCGTGAGCAACGTGAGGCTAAGGAGATCAGTGGCCATCGCGACCACAGCACCCTTGATCTGCACCGAGAGAATGAGTCGGCGATAGTCGATCACCGCGCCGGTCGATGCCGGGTATTGCAGCAGTAAACCAAAAATATCGTGCTCGGCGGCCTTGGAGGCATCACCAACAATGACTTCGATGCCCTGACCTTCCGCGCGCGTACGAACGACTTCAATCGTTTGCGGATGGCAGAGGTCGGAGACCAGAAATTTGGCACTCTTGGCCTTGGCGAATCGCCGCGCCAGCGACATTGCTTCTGCGGCAGCGGTGCCTTCGTCGAGCAGAGACGCATTGGCAATATCCAGCCCGGTCAAATCGCTGACCATAGTCTGGAAATTCAGCAACGCTTCGAGACGCCCCTGCGAAATTTCCGGCTGATAAGGCGTGTAGGCGGTGTACCAGGCCGGGTTCTCGAGGACGTTACGCAGGATCACCTTCGGCGTGTGTGAGTGGTAATAGCCCATGCCGATGTAGTTCTTGAACACCTTGTTTTTGTTGGCCAGCAATTTCATCATCGCCAGCACTTCGGGCTCGCTGCGGGCGGATGGTAGCGCCAGCGGCGTCTCAGAGTGGATGCTGTGCGGCACTACGTCTGTGATGAGTGCATCGAGCGTGGCGCGGTTGAGTACACCGAGCATGGCGCGCTGGTCTTC
>JANNRY010000043.1:0-2671 GCA_031401935.1 Betaproteobacteria bacterium
CGTAACAACAGCTGGCTGCCGTTTCTGCAATCACCGCGTCGTCGGCTTTCTGCAGCCGCGTATGGATTTCTGCCAACTCGGCGGCATCGTCGGCCTGAAAACCAAGGTGATTCACACCCGCTGCATTGCCGCGCGACGAAATGGCGAAGTTAATACGCGGATCGTCGAGCATCCACTTTGCATAGTCGTTTTTTTGCACACTTGGCGAGACGCCAAACATGGCCGAATAAAAGCGGGTGGACTGCGTCAGATCAGCCACGGCGACGTGAACATGAAAGCGTTTCATGCGGTTCTCCTTTTGCGTGTTTTAAGCGATGCATTGGTGCGGTTTTTGGGTTTGCAATCAACCGTGGTGGCACAACTCGCGCCCTCACAACAGTTCTCGGTCAGGTATTCGATGAGCCCGCTCATGGTGGTGAAATTGGCGGAATAAATGATCGAGCGGCCGTTGGGTGCGGCAATCGTCAGCCCCGCATTGGTCAGTTCCTTCAGATGAAACGACAATGTGGCATTGGCGAACCCAAGTTCTTCGGCAATCGCACCAACTGGCAGCCCTTCCGGCCCGGTCTCGACCAACAGCCGGTAAATCGCCAACCGGGATTCCTGCGCCAGCGCAGCCAGCGCGCCGATAATGTTTATTGTTTCCATGTTTCTAGTATTATCGAAATAAGGGCTTACGTCAAGTGCTTTTGATCATCCATTTTTGTAATTGTTTTGCGCGGGTTTGGTATTTGGTTTGCCGGGTGTGTGACCAACTTCGTAAGCGCGACCCCGCATTGCCGACCAACCACCACGCCGGCATTTTTCGCATGTACGGTGGCAAGAATCGCCGTGACCGTTTCGGCCGACCTTTCAACCTTAATTCCACAGTTAGCCCTCAACAATCAAGCTCTGAATCAGGCAGAGTAAGGGATTGAGTGAAATGGGGAGGATCACCCAATGGGTGAAAGCAAAAGGCGGAAACTGGCAGAAGCCGTAGCGAGTGTTACTGCTGTGACAGAGGCGATGGTGTTGGACACGCTGGGCGGCAAACTTCACGTCAAGTTTGACCACACTGGTAGCGCCACCATGCTCGGGCAGCTCCCCATCTTTATTGAGTTCCTGCAAACCAGCGGTCTGTATGAACGCTGGATCAAGTCGGCACCGCTGACCTACAGCAGCCCGAACGCGCCCCGCGTGGAAGACGTTCTGGGTACGCTGTTTCTGGCTGCATTGTCGGGGATGCGCCGCTACAGCCACCTCAATGGCCTGCGCGCGGACGGCGTTGCGCCAGGATTTTTGGGCATGAACAAAATCGTCAGCGACGATTCGCTTTCGCGTGCCCTTGGTGCGATGGATGAGGCGCGTGCCGAAGCCTGGCTCTCCAGCCAATTCGATCACGTCCTGGCACCACTGCTCAGCACGCCGTGGATACTCGACATCGACACGACTATCAAGCCGCTCTACGGCAAACAGGACCGGGTACAACCCTCACAAGCCCGGTCGTCCCTCGCACGCCTATCACAGCTACCTGATGAGCGAGTTGCGTTTGGTACTGGATGTGGCCGTCTCCCCGCGCAACCAGATGAGCGCCAAACACGCCCTGCCGGGCCTCGAATCCGTCCTTGACCGAATCACACCGCGTGATCGACCGAGACTGGTGCGTGGCGACTGCGGCTTTGGCAATGAGGCCACCCTCGTGGTGTGCGAGTCGCGTGAAGTCGACTACCTGTTTCGGCTCCGCCTGAGTAGCAACGTCAAAAAGTTCATCGCGCGGCTGCATTTCAAAGACGGCTGGTTGACCGCCGACTGTGGCTATGAAGCCTACGAGTCAACGCTCATGCTCGTCGGTTGGACCCAAGAGCGGCGCACCGTGGTGTTGCGCCGACGCATCGGTGGCAAAGACGGCGTGATTGCTATTGCCAGCGAGGCCGCTCAACAACTGAGTTTCCTCGATGAAGCGGACAACCCGATCAAGCTCTATGAGCATGTGGTGCTGGTCACGAGCCTTGGACGCGAGGGCTACGAGTTGCGCACGATTGCACAACTCTACCGGGATCGGGGGGACTGCGAGAACGGTTTTGACGAAATCAAGAATCAGTGGGGATGGACGGGCTTCACCAGTCAGGAGATCAAACGATCGACGCTAATGGCACGCCATATCGCGTTGATCTACAACTGGTGGAGCCTGTTTGTACGCGCTGCACACCCCAAGGCCCGACGCGAAGCGATCACTTCACGACCGTTGTTACTCCACGCCGTCGGCAGAAAGACTGAGCATGCGGGCCAGACGAGTCTGGTTATCACCTCCCTGCACGTGGCCAAAGATGCGGCTATCACCATGCTCACCAGCGTGCATGCGCTTCTTCAGCGCATCAAGGAAACTACGGCGCAGTTGACACAAGCCGAGCGATGGCGCGCCATCGCTATGGTCATCATTGAGCAAATCATGGCATGTAAACCGCAAAATCCCGTCACCAGACTGCCTGAGACTAGTGGCTAAATGAGGAATTTAGGTTGAAGTTTGGCTATTTCTGCTATGCGCAATCCAAGATCCAAAGCACAACGAACGATGGCAAAGCCACGCTTTGGCGATGGCACATGCGTATTCCGGTGAACGTGACCGCTCATTCCGGGTGAACGTGACCGCTGCGCATTGTTTGGCGTTACGCGGCTAAATTGTAATGTCTGC